>JANOOK010000106.1:0-4411 GCA_031421275.1 Sphingomonadaceae bacterium | reverse complement strand
TCTTGTGCCCCGGCGCCGGCTTCGAGGTGTTTGGCCGCCGGTAGATCGCCTCGATCGCCATCTTCTTCATCAGCGTCCATACATGCAGCCAGAGGTGGATCGACGATGCGCCGGACGGCATCACCCCTTACGCCGATCTCGCGAGATACCGCGCCGCCGCCGAGGCCGATTGCGCCGTGCAACGGGCCCTCGTGGGAGAGAGCATAACGCCGGTCGGATCGGGGAATCCGGCGTAACGCCGATCAATCGCTCATTCATACCGGAGGGCTGCGATAGGATCGAGGTCGGAGGCCTGGGCGGCCGGGACGACGCCGAACAACAGGCCGACCACCGTCGAAAAGGCCAGCGACAGCGCGATCGACCAGCCGGGGACGATCGGTTCGGGCAGGCCGGGGATGAAGAACGTCCCCAGCAGGCCAATCGCCCAGCCGACCACGACCCCGATAATGCCGCCGAGCAGCGATAGGATTACCGCCTCGAGCAGGAACTGCAGCAAGATGACGTGGCGCGGCGCGCCTAGTGCCTTGCAGATGCCGATCTCGCGGGTGCGCTCGGTTACCGAGACCAGCATGATGTTCATGATCCCGATGCCGCCAACGAGTAGCGAAATGCTGACGACGCCGCCGAGGACGTAGGTAATCGTGTCGGTTACGGTCGACACCGACTTGGTCAGTTGCTGCGCCGTCTGGACGCGAAAATCATCGTCCTCGCCGGGCAGTCGCGCGTGCGATCTGCGCAACGCTGCCTCGATCCGCCGCTGTAGTTCGCCCAGCCGCGACAGATCGGTGATGTCGATCAGTACTGTGATATCGAGCAGGCTTTCGTTCGCCATGATCCGCTGCCCGATCGCGAACGGGACGACGACGTAATCGTCCTGGCTGATCCCGAGCAGGTCGCCACGCGTTTCCATGACGCCGACGATCTTGAGCGAAAAGCCGCCGACCTCGAGGTAGCGACCGATCGGATTGGGCGGCAGCTTCAGGTTCTTGCGGACCTGCTCGCCGACGACACAGACTTGCCGGGCCGAGCGGTTGTCGCTGTCGGTGACGAAGCGGCCGATACGGGGAAAAACCCGGACCGTGTCCTTGTAGGTCGACGTCGCCGCCAGTACCCGCGTCTGGTTGGTTTCGCCGCCGCTTGCGACCCGCGCGCTGAATTGTCCGAACGGGGCGAACGACGGCACGATACGGCCGAATTCGCCGAACTTGGATTTGATCAGAAGGTAGTCCTTCATCTGCAATCTGTTCGACTTGCCGAGCAGCTGATCGCGAAACGGCGTCGACGACTGGATCGTCAAGACGTTGGTCCCGAGGCCCTCGAAGTTGCGGATGACCGAATACGACAGCCCCTGGATGATCGAGACCACCGCGATCACCGAGGCGACGCTGACGACGATGCCGAGCGAGGTGATGACGCTACGCAGCGGGCGGATGCGGATGCTGTCGAGCGCGAGTAGCAGGCATTGGAGCAGCACGCTCATTGTGAGCGTTCGTCCGACAGAACTCGGCCGTCGCGTAAGGTGACGCGGCGGCGGCAGCGCCGCGCGATGGCATGGTCATGCGTCACGAGGATGACCGTCTGCCCTTCACCATGCAACTCGTCGAACAGCCTGAGGATGTCGGCCGCCGTGGTCGAATCGAGGTTGCCCGTCGGCTCATCGGCGAGCAGCAGCGATGGGACGGTGACCAGCGCACGCGCGATCGCCACCCGCTGCCGCTGGCCACCCGAAAGCTCTGTCGGCAGATGGTTCTTTCTGTTGAGCAGCCCGACCCGGTCGAGAACGCGTTCGGCGCTGGCGATACGGTCGCGCCGCGAGCCGGGTCGATAGATCAGCGGCCGCAGCACGTTGTCGAGCGCCGAACTGCGCGGCAGCAGATTAAAGTTCTGGAACACGAAACCGATCTGCCGTCCGCGGATGTCGGACAGCGCGCGCTCCGACATGCCCGACACCGCTGTCCCGTCGAGCAGATACTCGCCCGAACTCGGCCGGTCGAGGCAGCCGAGGATATTCATCATCGTCGACTTGCCCGACCCCGACGCGCCGATGAGGGCAAGATATTCATTGCGTTCGACGGTGAGGTCGATGCCATCGAGCGCGGCGATGGTTTCGGTGCCGATGACATAGCTGCGCGTCAACGCACGCAGCTCAATCAGCGGCGACACCTTCGGCCCCCCTGGCGATACGGGCCGATACCTTGGCCCCGTCGACCAGCGCCTTGAGGACCTTGTACGGCCCAAAGATGACTTGGTCGCCGCGGTGCAGTCCGGCGGTGATCGCCTGATAGGCATCGTCGGCGTTACCGGTCTGGACGTAGCGACGGGCGGCCCGGCTGCCGTTCGCGATGAAGACGTAGCTGTGGACCTTCGCCTGACGATCCTGCGGCAGGCTGATGCCGTCGTCGTCGGTAACCTGGTCGCTCAGCACCGCTTGCACGGGCACCACGAGCACCGGCGCCGGACTGGAGGTATAGATCTTCGCCCGGCACGACATGCCCTGGCGCAGCCGCGCCGATTGCTCGCTCTTGAAGCCGGCCTTGACCGAGTAGGCGCGACCGTTCGGATCGCTGAACAACAACCCGGCGGCGCGACGCGGTGCCAGCGCGATCTCCCGCAGATAGCCGGTGATGCCGCCGTCGGGCAGCATCGGGCAGACAATCTGCGCTTCGCCGCCGAGCATGAGCCGCCCAACGTCATTCTCGTCGACGTTGAGATCGACCATGATCGTATCGCGACGCGCGATCGTCACCAGGCTCGACCCCGGGATGCCGGTCGCGCTGGGTACCGCGGTCTCGCCCGGCTTGATGTTGACCGAGACGACCGAGCCCGACATCGGAGCCCGGATGACGGTCCGGTCGAGCTGGTATTTGGCCTGTTTGAGCGCGGCCGTCGCCCGGCGCACCGCCATTCCGCTGCCGGCGAGATCGGCTTGGGCGGCCTTTAGGTTGTATTCGGCACTGTCGTAGCTCGCCCGGGACACGAACCCTGTTCCGACGAGGTGCGTCATCCGGTCGAGCTGTAGTTGCATGTTGCTTACGGTATAGCGCTGGCGTGCCTGCGTCGCGCCTTCGACGTCGAGCTGCGCGCGCTGCTGCGCGGCGATCTCGCGCAGGTTCTCCTCCTCCAGCGTGGCAACCACCTGCCCCTGCTTGACCTCGTCGCCTTCTTTGACGAGCACCGACTTGACCCGCGCGATTATCTCCGGCGACAACAACGCCTCCTGCCGATAGATCAGGTTGCCGGTGGCCAACACCGTCTCGCGGATCACGCGCGGCTGGACGCTTTCGACGTCGACCGGCATGGCGTTGGAGCGGGCGAACACCCTGACCAGCAACGGCGATAGCAACACGAAGACCGCGAGTAGGAGCAGCAATACGCGCGGGCTCATCCTCAAGCGGAGCCACCGACCACGAGCCCGATCGCCCACAAGCCATAGACGACGACGTCGGGCGCGAAGGCGATTAGAATCGCGGTCGACAGACGCAGGTTGGCCATGAGCTGAAGCCCGATCGCAATCAGCGCAATCTCCCACAGATTGATCAGACTGAAGGTCGAGAGCAGCTGGCCCCAGCCGCCGCCGGCCGGCAGATGGAAGATCAACTGGTTGAGCGAAACGGGATTGACGTCGTTGCCCGCCAGCTTGCCTTCGGGAGCGATCAGGACGTTGAGCATCCCCGCCGGCAGGATCAGGGCGAGCGGGGCGGTCGACCACATGACGACTGCAAATAGCCGCATGAACCGCTGACTGTCGCCCCCGCGCACTTTGAGCACGATCCAGTAGATGAAGGCGCGCCCGAGATTGACCACGAAAGCGAGGAACACGACCCCGAACAGGCTGAGGCCGATCAGACGGCCGCGGGTAAGGAACGGCAGCGCCGCATCGCGCTGCGGCTTGGCCATCGTCGCGACCATTTGATCCCGCAGCCACGGGAGGTCGACATGGTAGAAGTAAAAGACATTGAGCAGCGCCGTGCACAGGATCGCCAGAACCAGCGGAAACAGCAGAGTCCGCACCTTCTTGGCCAGCGCCGCGGCGAACGCCCGCCGCGGATCGAACAGCATCGTCATATAGGTTGCGGACAGTGACGGGCCGCGAATGGCCCCGGCGACGGTGGTCATCGGTTAGCCGTCAGTTGGCGCGATGATGGCGGACGGCAACGACCATTCCGACGAACAACAGGAATTCGACGGCGAAGATGATGTCGAGCGCGATGCTGTCGCTGATCCCAACGCGGCCGCTCCATTTGTCCAGGGTCGCGGTCAGAATCACCAGCGCCGCCGCCAGGAAGATAACCAGCATAATCGCCCGTCGCATCGACTTTCCTTCTCAGATGTCTTGATTGAAGAACGCTATGGTCTTGGGACCGTACTCAAGCAGGGCGCACATGCCGATAAACATTGCCGTCACCCCGAT
>JANOOK010000105.1:0-3126 GCA_031421275.1 Sphingomonadaceae bacterium | reverse complement strand
TCCTCATCGCCGGGATCGGCGATGCGGCCAAAGCTGATGCTAGCGTTTTCGAGCGCATCGGCGGCGCGGTCGCGGCGCGGCTGCTGACCAGCGGCGAGACGGCGGTGACGGTCGACTTCGCCGATGTCGCGACGATGCTGCCTGGTAGCGCGCTGTCGCTCGCCGAGGCGGCGGCGCATCTGGCGCACGGCGCGGTGCTGCGCAGCTACCGCTTCGACAAATATCACACCAAGCTGAAGCCCAAGCAGCTGCCGACGCTGGTCGAGCTGACCATCGCCAACGCGCCCGACGGGGCGGAGGCGGCGCATGCCCGGCTCGCGGCAGTCGCCGACGGCGTCGCGCTGACCCGCGACCTCGTCAGCGAGCCGGCGAACATCATTTATCCCGAAAGCTTCGTCGAGCGCGCGCAGGCGCTGACCGCCGCCGGGGTGACGATCGAAGTGCTCGGCGAGCCCGAGATGGAAAAGCTCGGCATGGGCGCGCTGCTCGGCGTGTCTCTCGGCTCGGAGCGTCCGGCGCGGCTGCTGGTGATGCGCTGGAACGGCTCGGGCGATGCGGCGAAGAAGCCGGTCGTGCTGGTCGGCAAGGGGGTCACCTTCGACACCGGCGGTATTTCGCTGAAACCGCCCGCCGGCATGGAAGACATGAAGTGGGACATGGGCGGCGCGGGCGCGGTCACCGGCGCGATGCTGGCGATCGCCGGGCGCAAGTCGCCGGCGCACGTCATCGGCGTCTGCGGGCTGGTCGAGAACATGCCCGACGGCAAGGCGCAGCGCCCCGGCGACGTCGTCACCAGCATGTCGGGCCAGACTATCGAGGTCATCAACACCGACGCCGAGGGGCGCCTCGTGCTGTGCGATGCGCTGTGGTGGGCACAGGAACAATTCGCGCCCGAGGTCATCGTCGATTTGGCGACGCTCACCGGCGCGATGATCGTCGCGCTCGGTCACGAGCATGGCGGGCTGTTCGCCAACGACGACGGGCTGGCGGCGCAGTTGCTCAGCGCCGGGCTGGCGACCGGCGACAAGCTGTGGCGTTTCCCGCTCGGCGAGGCGTACGACCGGCTGATCGACAGCCAGATCGCCGACATCAAGAACGTCGGCCCACGCGAGGGCGGTTCAATTACGGCAGCGCAGTTCCTCCAGCGCTTCATCAAGCCCGGCGTGAAGTGGGCGCACCTCGACATCGCCGGCATGGTGTGGGCGGCAAAGCCCGGCGCGCTGTGGGACAAGGGCGCGACCGGCTACGGCGTGCGGCTGCTCGACCGCTTCGTGGCGGATAATTTCGAGGGGTGACCGACGTCGCCTTCTACCAGCTCAGCAAACCACTTGACGCCGTCCTCCCGCGCCTGCTCGACAAGGCGCTGGCGGCGGGTCACCGCGTCGTCGTCAGCGCTGCCGACCCGGCATTGCTCAAGCGGCTCGATGTGGCGCTGTGGACCTATGAACCCGCCAGCTTCCTGCCGCACGCCACCGACGGCGAGCAGGCGGCGCAGCAGCCCGTGTTGCTGACCGCGAGCGCCGCCGTGCCCGCGAACAACGCCAGGGTGCTCGCCGTCGTCGACGGGATCATGCCCGACGATCCTGCCGCGTTCGACCGGCTGCTCTATCTATTCGACGGCGACGATCCGGCGGCGCTCGCCGCAGCGCGCGAGCAGTGGCGCCGGCTCAAGGCGCAGGACGGCCTGACCGCGAGTTACTGGCGCGAGACCGACGCGGGACGCTGGGAACAGGCGGCCTGACCCCGATCGTACCGCGCCTCAGCTTGCCAATACCGACTCGCCCCCGTAAGGCACGCGCGCTCACAACATTGCAGTTCCCGGAGTTCCCATGGCCACCGAACGCACCTTCTCGATCCTCAAGCCCGACGCGACGCGGCGCAACCTGACCGGCGCGATCAACGCGATGATCGAGGCCGCCGGGCTGCGGATCGTCGCGCAGAAGCGCGTCCAGCTGACCAAGGCGCAGGCCGAGGGCTTTTATGCTGTCCACCGCGAGCGCGGCTTTTTCGGCGAACTGGTGGGGTTCATGATTTCGGGCCCGGTGGTGCTGCAGGTGCTCGAGGGCGACAACGCCGTACTACGCCACCGCGACATCATGGGGGCGACCAACCCGGCGAACGCTGCCGACGGCACGATCCGCAAGGTCCACGCCGAAAGCATCGAAGCGAACTCGGTGCATGGCTCGGACAGCCTCGAGAATGCGGCGACCGAAATCGCCTATTTCTTCGCGCAGACCGAGATCGTGGGGTAGAGCGAGACGACGCTCGACTGATTATGATTGTCATCCCGGCGAAGGCCGGGACCCATGATCTCGATCGTTAGTGATCATGGGTCCCGGCCTTCGCCGGGACGACAGGGTGGTTCAGTCGAGCCGCATTCCGTTCTAGGCCCGTACCAGTGCCGCCAGCACGCGCGGGTACAGCTGGTATTCAGCAAAGTTGACCCGCTCGGCCAGGCTGTTGGGCGTGTCGCCCGGCAACACCGCGACGCGCATCTGCCCGAGCACCGGACCGTCATCGAGCTCGGGCGTTACCAGATGCACGGTGCAGCCGGTGACGGTTTCCTCTGCTGCCAGCACGGCCTCGTGCACATGCAGCCCCTTGTGCGCGGGGAGCAGCGACGGGTGGATGTTGACCATCCGCCCCGCCCAGCGCTCGACGAAGCCGGGCGACAGCAGCCGCATATAGCCCGCGAGCGCGACATGGGTCGCTTCGGCGCGGGCGAGTTCGGCGTCGATGCGGCTGTCGAAAGCGGCGCGGTCGAGGCCGCGATGCGATAGCGCGAAGGTCGCAACGCCCTCGGCCACCGCCAGCGCCAGCCCGGGCGCAGCGGGCACGTTCGATGCTACGAGCACGATCTCGAACGGGCAGTTCGCGGCACGCGACGCATAGAGCAGCGCCGCCATGTTCGACCCGCGGCCCGAGATCAGCACCGCGACTCTGGCGCGCTCGGGAAACGCGACGCGCGCGGCCGCACCGGAGGTGTCAGCCATGATGCGTGACGGTCCACGCCTCGCGGCTGTTCCACACTTCGTCCGCGCCGGATACCGTGCAGCCTTTGAGGCCGGCCTCGACGGTGCCGATCGCGTACACCGTCTCGCCCGCCGTGGTCAGCGCGGTCGCGAC
>JANOOK010000104.1:0-2222 GCA_031421275.1 Sphingomonadaceae bacterium | reverse complement strand
GCAACCGGCGCTTCCGCATCGGTAAGCCCGAGGAGAGTGCCTAACGCAAACTCAACGACGTGCAGATTGCCTTCTTCGACTTCGCCCTCGATTCCCGAAGCCAATCGGTCGCTTACGCCTGCAAACGCTTCGAGGCTGTGGGGCCGGGCGAATGGGTCACCGTCGCCGACTTGCCCATTGTACTCAAGACTGAACGATCCGGCATCGGGGCCATGCTCATAGACCTGCTTTGGGACATCGGCCCTGGCGGGCGCCGCCACCGACAGGGTAGCAAACATCGCAACTGCAAAGGCGGCAGCAAAGCGTACCATGATAATTGCTCCTCAGGCCGTGCGGCGGGTGGCCGGGGTGGCGTCCGGCTCGGCTTCCTCGCCCGCGTTGCTGTCCCAATTGGGAGGCCGCGGCAGCGACAGGACGCGCGATATGACTTTCCCGGAAACCGGACGACCGAAGTGAAATCCCTGACCCTGGAAACACCCCAGTTCTTTCAAGACGACAGCGACGGCTTTTGCTGAGAGGACATAATTACCCGCCAGTCAGCTCCCCACCCCTGTGCCGCCGATCACGAGTCACCGACCGGCGGCCATTGCCTCAAAGCCGACGGTCCGCTTGAAAAGGGGAATGCTGCCGATCGCCAAGCCACCCGGTCGCGCACATTCGTACGATAGAAACGCCGTTGACATCAGTCTTGCCGGCGCTCGCGGTATTAGCGGTCAGCCAGGTGGGATTTTTTCAGGCAGGCTCACTGACTGCCGAGTATCCGGCAGTCACTTCGCCCTTATGCGCGGCAAATGCCGCCAGCACCTCGCCCTTCTCGGTCTCGGGCACCTTGAAAACGTCGAGCGTCCGGCCAAGTTCGGCCGCCACCTCGTCGAACTGTGCTGGCGAAATCTTAAGTTTACGATGGGCCTCTTCGAGGCCGAGATTGGTATTGCCGGGGCGGGTAGGGGTGTACTCGAAGGCACCGCCCGAGACGTTGCAGACCCATAGCGTGCGCATGAACTTCAATCCGGGGAGCCTGCCGAGATTGTTGGTATGCCATTCACGGAGTTCGGGGTTTTCGGATTTTTGACCGACGATCGGATTTTGCACGAGTGCGTCGCTGAAGTGATCGACGACTGCCGCGATTGAAAAGGTGCCCCCAAGACCGTCACACAGCGTGACTTCGGCCATTTTAGGTTACTCCAACCGTGGATGGTAGACCTTACAGCTCGGGTTCGGCATGAGTGTTGCGCTTCGGCAACACCGAGGCAGAAGAGCAGCTTGGCCTATCGCTCAGCGATAAAACCCTGTCGAGCGCGAGGAGCGCCACGTAGCACGTAGCGCGAGGAGCGCCACGTAGCACGCGCCGCCGAATGCGAGTCCAACACCCAGACGCGCGGCCAGCGAGCTAGGCGCATTGCGAGCAAAAAGCAGCGTCAGGAGTAGAAACAGCGAAATGCTGCCGCCCCGCAGCATTGCGTCGATCACGGTCAGCCCCATGTATGCAGCTTACGGTAAATCCGCGCCGCGGCAATGCCCTGCATCCGATAGCGCCATGCGCGATACCCGCAGCGCTAAGCGGGATAGAGAGCTTCTTTCGTCGGCTTGTACGAACCCGCTGCGCGGGATTGGCGCTGGACATGAGGTTGTGACTCAGTCTGGCGTCTGACGCGTCGGTTGAGGGACGGTCGCTAGAGGCCGACCCTTCGACTCCCACCATAAGGAGTAGAACGATCACCGCCCCTACCCCTTCAACTCGCGCCAATGGCAGACCGCAATGACACTCGCCAGCCTGCGGATGTGCACCGTGCCGATCCTGATTGTGGTAGGCCTGACAGGCTGCGGAGGTGGCGGGTCGAGCGGACCGAGCGGGTCGGTTTCGGCCTTTGGCGCGGTGGCGCAACCCCGGTCCCGACGGCAACACTGACGCCGACGCCCACCCCATCTCCAACACCTGCTTCAGCCGGCGAAATCCACGATGCACGCGATCAGAGGCTGTTCGATCCTGTCCGAGTGCTCACGCCAGTCGGGGAACTCGCGCACGCCGAATATTTTGTCTTGGCCTAGCGGCAGCGCGTCATCTTCGGCAAGCGCCTTGCGGACGCCCTCATCCATTATTTTCAGGCCATTGGTCGAATAGCCGGGAATGGTCGTAATTCAAATTCCTGTGTCTGCAACATAGAGAAGACACCATTTACGCCGGATAGAGATGTCACGGTTTGATGCAGATGGTTTAGCAT
>JANOOK010000103.1:0-51491 GCA_031421275.1 Sphingomonadaceae bacterium | reverse complement strand
GGGGGCGGGGGGGGGCGGGCGGGGGGGGCGGCCGCCCCCCCCCCGGGGGGGGGGGGGGCTGTGGGGCCCCCCCCCACGGCTGCCCGTGCGGAAAGGAAGCACGACCATGGCCACCGTCAAGGCAACGGCAGCGCTGCCCGTCAACGGTACCGCGCCGAAAAAGAAAGTCGCCGTTGCAACAATCAGCATGATGACGTTCGCGGTGATGAACATCGCAACGATCATCAGCTTGCGCGGCTTGCCTTCGATGGCAGAATACGGCCTGACCTCGATCTTCTACTACATCTTCGCGGCCGTCATGTTTCTTGTGCCAGTCTCGCTGGTAGCTGCGGAACTGGCGTCCACCTTTCCCAATCAGGGTGGCGTATTCCGGTGGGTAGGAGAAGCCTTTGGCCCTAAATGGGGTTTCGCTGCCATCTATTACCAATGGCAGGCGATCGTCATCTGGTTTCCGACGGTGCTCATCTTTGCCGCGGCCGCGCTCGCCTATATCTGGTGGCCGCAGAGCTTCGACAAGGCGCTCGCCGGTAACAAGATTTATACCATCATCGTGCTGCTCGCGGTTTATTGGGGCGTTACCCTATTCACGTTCCGGGGCGTCAAGGCGTCCTCGCAGCTCAGTTCTTTGAGCGGTCTGTTCGGCACCATCATCCCGGGCGCGATCCTCATCGTCCTCGGCATCGCTTATGTCGCCACCGGCCACCCGGTGGCGGTCGACCTTCACGGTAGCCTGATCCCGGATTTCAGCCACTTCCAGAACATGGTGCTGGCGGCCAGCGTCTTCCTCTTCTTCGCCGGCATGGAGATGCAGGCGGTCCATGTGAAGGAATTGAAGAACCCGTCGCGAGATTATCCGCTGTCGGTCCTGATCGCGACCGTCGTCGTACTCGTCCTCTTCGTCGCCGGCACGGTCGCGGTCGAAACCGTCGTGAAGACCAAGGCGATCGAGCTCAATCAGAGCCTGCTGATTGCGTACCGCGAGCTATGGGCGGCGTTTGGCCTGCCTTGGCTTGGCAACGTCATGGCGGGGATGCTGACTTTCGGCGTGCTTGGCCAGGTGAGCGTCATCGTCGCCGGCCCGTCGATCGGCATCCTCGCGGTCGGCAAGGCGGGCTATCTCCCCCACGCACTCCAGAAGACAAACAAGAACGGGGTGCCGACCACGATCCTGTTCATCCAGGGCGCGCTGGTCACCGCGCTCTGCGCGGCATTCACGATCCTGCCGTCCGTACAGTCAGCCTATCAACTCCTGAGCCAGATGGCGACGATCATCTACCTGCTCATGTATCTCATCATGTACATCGCCGCGATCCACCTGCGCTATAGCCAGCCGGACAAGCCGCGGCCCTTCAAAATCCCCGGGGGCATGGCGGGCATGTGGGCGATTGGGCTCATCGGCCTCGCGGGCGCGCTCATCGCGACATTCTTCAGCTTCATACCGCCCTCACAGATCAGCACTGGCAGTCCCGTTACCTATGTCGCCATCCTCGTCGTCGGCACGGCTGCTTTCGCCGCCGTTCCCTTCCTGATCTTCCTCTTCCACAAGCCGAGCTGGAAGGCCGCGGATTCTGACTTCGAGCCATTCGAGACGAAGCTGCTTGCGGGTCGGCCGCCGGGCGCTGCCGCCGCCCCCGTACCCGCCGAGTAACGCGGCAAAATGAGCGGTATCAGCCACGGTGTGTTCCTGACGATGATCGTCGGGCTGTTCGCGATCACGGCACCAATCGCGGTCCTGCCGATATTCATTGGTGCGACCGATGGGCAGACCGGGGGACAGCGTCGGATGACTGCCCTCGTTGCGACCGGCACTTACCTCGTCTTCGGATTCCTAGCGCTGTTCGCCGGCCAGGCCGCGCTCGGTGTATTCGGCATCAGCGTGCCGGCGCTCCGCGCCGCGGGCATGGCGGTGATCGCGGTCATCGGCTGGCAGATGCTGAACGCGCCGACCCCCGTCGTCACCGCGCACGCCACGACGCCCGATACCCATCACATTCACGCCGCGTCGAACACCAAGGTCCCGGCCGCTGGCTCCAATCCCGGCAAGCCGGCGCCATCGCCATTTTCGGTCAGCATCATGCCGCTCGGCTTCCCCATCTATGCCGGGCCGGGCGTTCTCTCGATCATCATCGCGTGGGGTTCGGGGCCGCGCCCGGTCTATGTCGCGGCTGCCATCGCCATTCTTGCCAACGCGGCAATCATCCTTGCGCTCGATTTCCTCGCGACGCCGATCACCCACCTGATCGGCGCGCAAGCGCTGCTCGTGACCGAAAAGGTGTTCGGCCTTATCGTCGTCGCGATCGCGGTCGGCGGCATGGCCAGCGCGCTCCTCGCGCTCTTTCCGGGCCTTGCCGGATTGGCGCACTAGGGTGCGATCTCCCGCAGCTCTTGCCCTCCTTGCCGTCGCCATCGCGGGAACAGCGGCGGCGCAGACCGTCCCGGACCCTGCGGCAAAGCCCTTGGACAATGTCGACAAGCAGTGGTTCACCGGCTCGCTTGAGGCCTCGTCTCCCGCGCTGTCGAAGGCCGGGGCGTTTGCGCTCGAACCCTACTTCATCCTTGAGAACCACACCGGAGCCTATGATGGCACCGGCCATCACCTGGCGGTCTCCCACGACAGCAGCCTCGTCGAATCGGTGATCGTCATGAAGTACGGAATTACCAACCGGCTGACGATCGAGGCGCTTCCCACGTTCCTCCGTGCGTGGACCGATCAGGCCCATAGCCACGGATCGGGCATCGCCGACCTTCCCGTTGAGCTCGAATATCGCTTCCTCGATGAGAACAGCCGCACCGGCGCGCCCTCGATTACCTTCAGCGTGGGAATTACTGTCCCGATCGGCGACTACCAGAACCTGCGCAATCCAATCGACGGAATCGGCCGCGGCGCGTTCACGCTGAAACAGGGCCTCGTCGTTCAGTCGCTCTTTTCCACCTGGGGCAACCATCCTGTCCGGCTGCGCCTGTTCGGCTCCGTGGACGAACCGCTCGCCGACGTCGGTCTCCACGGCCAAAGTTCCTATAGTACGGGTCCGGGCTTCTTCGGCCGCGCTAAGCCGGGGATCACGGCCGAAGTGGGCTTCGCGGGCGGGTGGGCGCTCAATCAACGATGGGTATTTGCCGCCGATGTCGTCGAAGACTACGCCAACGGCACCCGCCTGATCGGTACCGACGGCGGCGGCTTCGTCTCCACTTCGCACACCCGCCGATACACAACGAGCGTCGCGCCCGCGGTCGAATACAACTGGTCCGCCAACGCCGGCCTGATCGTCGGCGTTGATTTCACCTTGGCAGGGCGAAGCAGCGCGTCCTATGTCGCGCCGCAGATCGCATTCGCGTTCTCGTTCTAACGGTTTGAGCGCCGCCAACTTCGGGGAGGCGCTCCTTTCCAATCCCGCTCGCGTTGCTAGTGTAGGTGATTAGGGCAGCCTGAAGCCCTTGCTAGCCATTGGCGAACACATGCCCTGTTCCAAGAATGGCGAGCGCGGCGTTAACATCTGACATTGAGGCTTCTATGGGGCGGAGGTAGAATCAGTTTGAGCGTTTCGCTTGATCAGTTTCGTGATCCGAGCAGCGATTTGCTCGGGGGCCAGAATGAAATCGACGCAACCACTCGCAATTGCGCTGTCGGGCATGGCAGGCTGCCCCGCTGAGGCCGGCAGTTGCGCAATCGTCGTTCCGCCGACCTCGCGGATATCGCACATGGCGTCGGCACCATCGCCGTCATAACCTGACACAATCACCGCAACCAGCCTGCCGTGCCAGTGCTTGGTCAACGAGCGGAGAAAGACTGTAATTACGTCGGGCCATCCTCTCGGCTTGGAAATGGGCTTCAGTCGAAACTCGCCGTTCAGGACGTGCAGGTCCCGCTGTGGCGGGATGATGAAGACGTGGTTCGGACGGATATCGAGGCCTTCGGTAATCAGTTCGACGGGCATTAGAGTGTGGCGCGGCAGAATTTCGTGCAGAAGGGTCGATACCCTCCGCAGGTGGTTCACGATGACGATCGCAGCGCCGAGATCGGGCGGCAAATTCTCGAGTAGGCGTTGATAGGCGGCAAGCCCGCCCGCGGAGCCTCCCACACAAATGATCGGCACGGTCTGTCCAATCATTGAGCGAATGCTCTCCTTCACATTGCATCGGTTTTGAATTGAAGAGTCTGGCGGCCGGATTGTGGCCTGAGAACCGGCGGAATCTACTCACATCGATGAATGTCAGCTGCTGAGCGCTCGCATCTCGCTTATGGCACCTCAATGACCGTTCGGTTCCAGACACCGCTAGGGTAACGCGAACGTCCGAGAATGGGTAAAGCCGCCTGGGCACTCTCGGCCTCCAAGAAGCTGTAACGATCGCGCACAAATTTCTTGGCGTCAGGGCCGCCGGCGGCTGACGTCAATCTAGCCAGTTTGTTAGCCGTCTTGACGTAGCAATTCTGCGGGTTGCACCGATAGCGCCTGCGCCAGCTCGTTCAATCCCAAAAGGGTGAGATTGACGTGGCCGTTCTCGATTTGGCTCAGGTATGACTGAGAAACGCCAGCAACCTCGCTGAACAGCTCCTGCTTCATCCCTTTGGCTTTTCGCAATCTAGCGACGTTGCCGCCGACCAATTTGCGGATATCCATCGGCGCACTGTCGCTGAAGCGCCTGCGCAAGTTTATTCGCTGCAGCGAATATTCTACTCGTCCATGCGAAGGCCGCAGCGTTACTCGCTGCACCGTTGCAACGGCCGCAGCGATTTGGCGATGAAGGCAACGACCATGCAACTTCATTCAAACGACCGAACGCAGGCACGGCGCACCGAAACCGCGCGTCTTGTGGCGCTCGCCCGCGACATGCTCGATGGGGAACAAGAGCAGATTGTCGGCGACTATCTCGCCCACGCCCTAGGCGCGCTCAATCGACTGCGCGAATCGGCTGCGGCAGAGCGGCGCTAGCCAATAAAGCTACACTAGCCTGCTTTTCGTTCCGGTGCGGGCTTTCGGTCTACACCGCTATCTAGCCAGCCACCGCCGTCCCTACGAACGCGCAAATCGCCTGTTGTGATCGCCCGATTTTCCTACTCTTTACCTGTCTCCATCGCCGGTTCGTCCGGCCCGGAGACGGAAATGACCCAGCCCTCGATCCTCGTCCACCAGCGCGGCACCGCGATGCTGCGTAGCGCGCTCGGGCCGGCGATCGGTGCTTGGCTTGCCGACGGCAACGTCGCCGAGGTGATGCTCAACGCCGACGGCAAAGTTTGGGTCGACCGGTTGAGCGACGGCATGGCCGATACGGGTGAGCGGCTGGCTGCCGTTCAGGCCGAGCGGATTATCCGGCTGGTCGCGCACCATATCGGGGCCGAGGTCCATGCCGGTAGTCCGCGGGTTTCGGCGGAACTGCCGGAAAGCGGCGAGCGCTTCGAGGGCCTGCTGCCGCCGGTCGTGACCGCGCCGGTCTTCTCGATCCGGCGCCCGGCGTGCCTGCCCTGCCGCTGGCGCTCGCCGACTATGTGGCGGCTGGAGTAATGTCGGCCGCGCAGGCGGCAGCCCTTGCGCAGGCGGTTCGCGAGCGCGCCAACATCCTCGTCGCCGGTGGCACCTCGACGGGCAAGACGACGCTGACCAACGCGCTATTGGGGGTCGCCGCTACGACCGGCGACCGGATCATCCTGATCGAGGACACGCGCGAGCTGCGCTGCGACGCAGCCAACGTCGTCGCGCTGCGGACCGCGCCAGGCGTCACCCTCGGCGATCTCGTCCGCTCGTGCCTTCGCCTGCGGCCTGACCGCATCCCGGTCGGCGAGGTGCGCGGGGCCGAGGCGCTCGATCTGCTCAAGGCCTGGGGCACCGGCCATCCCGGCGGTATAGGCACCATCCATGCCGGCACCGCAACCGCGACCCTCCACCGGCTCGAGCAGCTGATCCTTGAAGCAGTGCCGAGCGTGCCGCGCCCCCTAATCGCCGAGACGATCGACGTCATCGCGGTGCTCAGCGGCCGCGGCACCCAGCGCCGCCTGACCGAGCTCATCCGTGTCGACGGTCTCGACGCGCACGGCAGCTACCGCCTCGTCCCCCTCACACCCCCGAACGGAGATCACGCATGACTTGCCGTCTTCCTTTCCGTCGCGTCGCCGCGCTCGCCATCGGCCTGACCTACGCCCTGCCGGCATGGGCGGCCGGCTCGAACATGCCGTGGGAGACTCCGCTCCAGTCGATCGTCGACTCGGTGCAGGGTCCGGTCGCCAAGGTCGTCGGTGTGATCATCATCGTCGTTACTGGGCTGACGCTGGCGTTTGGCGACTCGTCGGGCGGGTTCCGGCGGCTGGTCCAGATCGTGTTCGGCCTGTCGATCGCGTTCGCCGCCTCATCGTTCTTCCTCAGCTTCTTCAGCTTCGGCGGCGGGGTGCTGGTCTGATGGAGACAGATGTTCCCGGGTTCGCGGCCCCGGTCCACCGCGCGCTGTCCGAACCGATCCTGCTCGCCGGCGCGCCGCGCTCGCTCGCCATCGTCAACGGCACGTTAGCCGCAGCGATCGGCATCGGCCTCCACCTGTGGGTGATCGGACTGATCATGGCAGTCGTCGGCCACGGCCTCGCGCTCATGGCGGCGCGCCGCGACGCGCAGATCCTGCCCGTTGCGCGTCGCCACCTCGCGCTCCCCTATCTGTTCGAAAGCTGACGCCGATGATGTTCCTGCGCGAACACGCCCGCCGCCCATCGCGGCTCGCCGACTTCCTGCCATGGGCAGCAATGATCGCGCCGGGCATCATCCTCGACAAGGATGGCAGCCTGCAACGCACCGCGCAGTTCCGCGGCCCCGACCTCGACAGCGCGACGCCGGCCGAGTTGTTGGCAATCTCGGCGCGGCTCAATAGCGCGCTGAAGCGGCTCGGCACCGGCTAGGCGATCTACGTCGAGGCGCAGCGCAAGCCGTCGCCGGGCTATCCCGTGTCGGACGGGTTCGCCGACCCGGTCTCGGCGCTGATCGACGCCGAACGCCGCGACCAATTCGAAGGCGGCGATATCACCCAGCCCAACCTGACCAGCACCTATTATCTGACCCTGCAGTGGCTGCCGCCGGCCGACGGCTCGGCGCGCGCGCGCAGTTGCCTGTTCGTCGGCGGCATTGACGGTGCTATGGCGGCCGCCAACCATCTCGCCGACTTTGAACGCGAGACGAGCCGCGTCCTCGACATGATCGAGGGCCTCATGCCCGAAGCCGCGTTGCTGCCGGCGGACGACACGCTGACCTATCTCCATTCGACGATCTCGACGCACGACCAGCGCATCGTCCTGCCAACGACGCCGATGCATCTCGATGCGCTGCTCGCCGACGAGACCTTGTTCGGTGGGCTGACGCCCCAGCTCGGGTCCAGGCACCTGCGGACGCTGACCCTCACCGGGTTCCCGGCGGTGACCGTCCCCGGCATGCTCGACGAGCTAAATCGGCTCGGCTTCGCCTATCGCTGGACCACCCGTGCGATCTGCCTCGACAAGGTCGCGGCGCAGAAGATGCTGACCCGCATCCGGCGGATGTGGTTCGCCAAACGCAAGAGCCTCGCGGCGATCGTCAAGGAGGTGACGACCAACGAGCGAGCGTGCTGGTCGACAGCGACGCGGCCAACAAATCGGCGGAAGCGGATCAGGCGCTGCAGGAACTTGGGGCGCATCTTGCCGGGTTCGCCTATGTCACAACGACGATCACGGTACTCGGCGATACTCCGCGTGACGCTGATCTGCGGCTCAGCGCGATCGAGAAGATCGTTCGCGGCCGCGACTTCGCCTGTATCCCCGAGACCCTGAATGCGCTCGAAGCGTGGCTCGGCTCGATGCCCTGCAACCCTTACGCCAATGTCCGGCAGCCGCCGATCTCGACGCTCAACCTTGCGCATATCATGCCGGTGTCGGCGGTGTGGGCCGGGCTCGACCGCGACGCGCATCTCGGCGGCCCGCCGCTGTTTCCACGCGCGGACGCACGGCTCGACCCCGTTCCGTTTCTCGCTCCACGTCGGCGACGTCGGCCATACGCTGGTGGTCGGCCCGACGGGTGCCGGCAAGAGCGTGCTGCTCGCGCTGATGGCACTCCAGTTCCGTCGCTATGCCGGGGCGCAGATCTTCGCGTTCGATCATGGCGGATCGATCCGCGCCGCGACGCTCGGCGTCCGCGGCGAATGGCACGATCTCGGCGGATCGCTCGGCGGTGACGCGCCGGTCTCGCTTCAGCCGCTGGCGCGGATCGACGAGCCCGACGAGCGCGCATGGGCGGCCGACTGGCTCGCCGCGATCCTCGCGCGCGAGGGCTTTGCCGTCACGCCCGAACTCAAGGACCATCTGTGGACCGCCCTCGGCAGCTTGGCAGACGCGCCGCTCAACCAGCGCACGCTGACCGGCCTGTCGGTGCTGATCCAGGCAAGCGGGCTCAAGCGCGCGCTGACCCCGTATACGCTCGCCGGACCTTACGGCCGGCTGCTCGACGGCGACCATGAGGCGTTTGGCACGAGCGATGCCCAGGCATTCGAGACCGAGGGGCTGATCGGCACGCCGGCAGCGCCCGCCGTCCTCGCCTATCTGTTTCATCGGATCGGTCGCCGCCTCGACGGACGGCCAACCCTGATCCTGATCGACGAGGGCTGGCTCGCGCTCGACGATCCGCTGTTCGGGCGCCAGCTCAAGGAATGGCTGAAGACGCTGCGCAAAAAGAACGCCAGCGTCGTCTTCGCCACGCAGTGCCTTGCCGACATCGAGGGCAGCGCGATCGCGCCCGCGATCATCGAAAGCTGTCCGACGCGGTTGTTCCTCGCCAACGAGCGCGCGCTCGAGCCGCAGATCGCCGGCATCTACCGCCGGTTCGGGCTGAACGACCGCTAGATCGAGATCATCGCCTCGGCGACGCCCAAGCGCGACTATTACTGCCAGTCGGCCGCCGGTAACCGGTTGTTCGATCTCGGCCTCGGCCCCGTCGCGCTGGCGTTCACCGCCGCCTCCTCGCGCCGCGATATCACCGCGATCGGCGCGCTGCTCGCCGAACATGGATCCGGTGGGTTTGCCGCGGCGTGGCTGCGCCACCGCGGCCTCTACTGGGCTGCCGACCTTGTCACCGCCGGCACCGAGCTTTCCCCCGAACCCACCGAACAGGAGACTGTCGCATGAACCGCCGCTGGAGAGTGTCGGCGGCGAGGAGGCGGGGGAACTCGAGCACCCGTCACCGACCGTTGTCGGCGACATCGGTAATGTCGAAGCCGGGAATCTGCAGGTCCGCCTCATTGCCCTCGAGAACCTTTTCGTCGCCTTGCTCGCCGGCGCGCCGGAAAGTCAGTCGGCGCTCGTCCGCGAAATGGCCGCCTACATCTCGCCTAGGCCAGGCACAACGCCACACCGACTAACGGTAGAGGCTGCTAGCAACATACTCGCGATCGTCGAGCGTGCTGCTCATTACAAAATGGTTGAGTCAAACGAATTGTGATCCCGCAGCCAGGTCCATTTCAAGGCTTTCAGTGCGGGAGGGCGCGGGGATGCCTCTCGGCTGGCGTGTGCCACCGAGAGTGCCTTGAACACGAACCAGCGGGCGGGTGTCGCGTCCAGCCAGGGAGCCGGCGACATAGGCGTGGGTAGTTTCCGATCCTGTTGCCGAGGTCAGCGAGGGCGCTCTCTGTCACTTGCCCAGCCGCCGACGGCTGACACGTTGGGAGAAGATCCATGATGAGCGACACATTGCTGCGGGATACGGTTCAAGCGGAGCTCGGTTGGGAACCGCGATTGGATGCCGGCAATATCGGCGTGACGGCACGTTCTGGCGTCGTCACGCTCACCGGGAACGTCCCGACTTTTTCCGACAAGTCCGCGGCCGAGACGGCGGCGCGCCGCGTCAAGGGTGTTAAAGCGGTGGCGGAAGAGTTGGAAGTACGCCTGCCGTTCTCGGTGAAGCGCGATGACCGCGATATCGCGGCAGCGATCGTCAACCGCTTCGCGTGGGACACGCAGGTTCCACATGACCGCGTCACGGCAACGGTCGAGAAGGGGCGTGTCACGCTGACCGGCCAAGTCGACTGGCAGTTTCAGAAAGAAGCCGCCGAAGACCACGTTCGCTATCTGTGGGGTGTCACCGGCGTGTCGAATCAGTTGACGGTGAAGCCGCGGGTGAACACGGAGCATGTGCGCGACGACATCGACCACGCGCTCGGCCGGTCGTGGTTCTTCAATCCTGAGAACATCCACGTCACCGCTGATGGCGGCCGGGTCAAGCTGACCGGCACGGCACGGACGCCATATGATCGAATGCTGGCGGGATCGACGGCGTGGGCGGCCCCGGGTGCGACGTCGGTCGAAAACGACATCGTCGTCGCGTGAACGTTGCCGCGCCGCCGGCTGGGCAGCCGGCGGCGCGGCATTCGCGTCGAGGAACGGCGATGGCTCGCGTATTCGTGGCATTGATAATTCTAACCGGCGTAAGCGGCTTTGCCGCTGCGCACGCCGCTTGGGTGCATCGGGCGCAATTGGTCGAATTAAACTGGCGTTGAAGATCAAATAGAAGCGGGTCGGTTGCCATCCGCCAACACTAAATGATCAGACTCTGCCATAACCTACGCCACCGCCATGGTCGTGCTCGAGCCCGGCCGCTCGAATGAACGGCTGCTCGCCTTCGCCGCCGACCTTGCGATTCGCATGGGGATCAACCTCACCGGCGCCGCCGCCTGTCAACCGATGGCCGCAGTTTACGATCAGACGATGATCCTCGAGAATTTTATCCAGGAGGACCGCGACGAACTCGACGCCGAGGTGAAAGCCGTGAAGGCGGAGTGCGACGCCGCGCTGACCAGAAAGGGGATCGACCTTAGCTGGCACTCGACGGTGACGATTGGCTCGCTTTGCGACTATACGGTCGCTCGCGCTCGGGCCGCTGACATCATCCTGTGCGCGACCGGTGGCGAACAGATGACGGTGACGTCGCGTCGCGCCGGCATCAACAACATGGTCATGCACGCCGGTCGCCCGGCGCTCCTCGTGCCCTCACCGTCGCCAAGCTCGCGCTCGACCACGCGGTCGTCGCTTGGAAGGACACGCCAGAGGCCCGGCGGGCGATCGCCGACGAGCTACCGATGCTCAAACTGGCGCGCAAGGTTACCGTACTAGAGATCGCCGGCGAACCAGAGTTGAGTAATGCGACGTTGCGAATGGCCGATCTCGTAGAACGGCTCGGTCGCCACCGGATCACCGCGAACGCCAGTCCGATCCTCGCCGTCGGCGACGATGCCGGCCAGCTAGCGCGGTTCATGGACGAGGTACGCGCCGACCTTATCGTCGCGGACGCATATGGTCATCGCCGGATGCGCGAGTGGGCCCTCGGCGGCGTGACCCGCGAGCAGCTGCTGTCGCCGTCGCGTTGCGCGCTGCTGTCGGATTGATGGCGGCATCTTACGCGGAGCGACCCAAAGGCGCGTCGGTGCTCGTGATCACGCAAAACCATGAGCCCGATCGCTGCCGTGACGTCGGCGGCACGCGCGAAAAGCGCCGCGACTAGGCGGCCGCACGCGCGTCGTGAAGCGCGAGGAACGCCTTTAGCAATACCCGAAAATCGTGGGTGCCCTTGTAAACCGCCGGCGGCTTCCGGTCGATGTCGAGCAGGTCATAGACCGCCGACTGGGCGGCGCGGATCGAGTATTCGACGGTGAAGACGACGTCGTCGGGCTGTTCGCAGAACTGACCGACGAAGGCGAAGTTGGTCGCGCCGAGGGGCACGATCTGCGGCCGGTCGCCGGGACTACGGGGCAGGAATTGGGCGGTGATGAACGGCATCATGCACGGAATGCAGATACTCTTGGCGAGGATCGCCGGGGCGTCAGAGTCGAGCCTTAAGTGGCCGAGAATCTCGGTCATGATCTCTCGCCCCGAGCATTCCGCCATCGGCTTGGCGACGAAATTGCCGGGCGCGTCGACGGTCAAGCCATAGCCCCACAGCACGCTGACGCCGTCCGGCTGGCCGATGAAGTGCGGCTGGTACGGGATGACGATCGACGCCAGCCAGTTGGAGTCGGGGAAGGTGATCAGTCCGCCCTCGCCCGGCACGTTTCCGGTCAGGTCACGGATGCGGTCGAGCAACAGCGGCTCGTGTAACGTTGTCGTGAACGATACCCACTTCGACCGATCGATATGTTCGTCGAAGACGCGGGGTTGACCGAACGCCAATGAGGCAGGGGCCAGCGCCTCCCACAAGGTCCACGCTCCGCCATCGGTCTTGCTGCCAATGGCGGGGGCGGCGTCGTTGCTCCCCAAACTCGATGCTTCGGTCATCGACCCGAGCGTGACGATGACGCGATCGGCGCGTTCAACATCGGTCGCAGCGACGGTGTCGTCATGGGTGTGGACCAGCCGCGTCACGGCGAAGCCGCCCTCATCTTCGACGACCACGACCTCGGTCACCCGCGTGTTCATCGCGAAGACGACGCCGCGGTCGGCCAGCCACTTGTGCAGCGGCCGGACCAGCGAATCATACTGGTTGAACACCGTGCGCATGATCCCTTCGAGCCGGTCGAAGCCGCTCACCATATGCGCGAAGCGGACGAGGTAGCGCTTGAACTCGACCGCGCTGTGCCACGGCTGGAAGGCGAAGGTCGTGCACCACATGAGCCAGAAGTCGGTCGCGAAGAAGGCGCCGTCGAAGTGCTCGTTGATCATGGTCCGGCCGAGGAGCGCCTCGGGCTCGATCGCCAGCCACTCGAGGGCGAGAATGTCACGCTCGCTCAGGCCGAACTTGGGCGCGGTCTGGCGCAGGCCGTGGCGGAACAGCCGCGACTTTGACGACGTCTTCATCGTCGCGTTCCACGCCAGGGTTTCTTGCGTCACCGTCTGTGTGCCGTCGAGCGTCGGGATCGAGTCGAACAGGTCGAAGGTACATACATACTTGCTCTCAAGCATCCGCCCGCCACGCAGGACATAGCCGGTGTCGGGCGACCCTGAACCATCGAGGCTGCCGCCGATCACGTCGGACTCCTCAAAGATCGTGATGCGATGCCCTGGCATGTCGCTGTCGCGGATAAGGAAGGCGGCGGCCGCCATCGAGGCGATGCCGCCGCCAACCAAGTACACCCGGGACGTTTCCGATACTGGCGTCTTCAACATGGCGGATCTCCGATAGCTGGACGGTAGTGTGTCACGCGAGGACCGCCGCTGACGGACGTCGCGGTGAGAAGGGCATCTTGGGGCCGTAGCCAAGGCGGATCATGAGGTCGGGCCGACGTCCAGGCAGTCCCGCCAACGCGGCGAGATCGGGTCGGAGCGCTGCGACCTCGACGGGCTGATTCATGAAAGCGTGCGCGAGGCCGAGCGCGGTTGCCTGCAGGGCGAGGCGCTGCGCGGCGCGTCCGACCTCTGTCCAGTGCGCCGGCTCGGCCTTGGCACCGGCGAAGACTGCGATCAGCGGCGTCGAGCGCATTTGCCGCGCGTATTTGTCGTTCTCGCTGGCGGCTTTGAACGTGAGGTCGAACATCGCCGACCCGAGCCAGTTGGGTAGCACCGGACTTCCCGATGCCGCGCTGAACAACCCGTCGCCGGTGGCCAGCGCTCGTTCGGGATTGAACCGAATCCAGCTCTTGAGCTCGCGCATGAAAGCGGCATCGGCCATCTGCGCTGTATTTCCGCTCAGGACGAGATCGCGCGCCGTCGATAGGGCCGACCCCTCGAGCAGGACGATATCGACGCCGGGCACTTTAGCGGCCGCAATCAACGCAGCCTGATCTGACCCGGAAATCCGCCTTCCGTCATAGGCGGTCCGCGACGACCGTCGCCTCGGAATGGCCGTGACCAAGTCCGTTTCGCCGATTCGACCGGGCGCGTACCGGAAGACGATGGTTGCGGTCGACGGGTCGAAGCGCCAGTCGCCCGGCGTGCCCGATGCAGCCGCCGCCAACGCCAGATTTTCAGCAGCCGCACCCAAGCCGATAAACAGGTGATGGTCATCCGGATCGACCACGGGCGTGCGGCGCGTGAAGTCGGGAACGATATCGATTCCGGGGCCGTGGAGCTGAAACCGCCACGGCTGCGTGTTGTGACCGCTCGGCGCGAGCGTCGCATATCGGACAAGTTCGCTCGCGGCGGGATTGGCGGCCAGTGCCTGCCGGCCTCGCAGCACTGCGCTGCCATAGTCGTGCATCGCATCGGCCCGGCTTACGACGGCAGCGACACCGCCGGCCGATAAGGCGATCACCGTGCCCCCGGCCGCAAGTAGAGCGCGCCGGTTCATGAAGGACGGACTTGAGCGAGCAGCGTGGCCATTTGCTTGCTTGCGACCACTGCAGCGCCAGTCACAACCGTCGGGAACTACCTAGCGTGTCGGTGCGATGTCCGGACGGCGGTCGAGTCCTGCTGCAGCGCCGGCCAGCAGCACCGCCGCGAAAGCCGCTCCCCAGAGGGCAGCCAGCCCGAACCGATGATCGGCAGCGGCACCAAGCACTGCACCCGTCAGCAATCCGAGCCGCGCGTCTCGATGGAGCCGACCGCATCGGCATAGCCGGCGACCCCGGCGAGACACATCGCCAGCGATTGAACGTGCCGGTCATGACGGAGCACGCCTATTGCTATCAGAGACTGCGTGCAGAACCGCGCCGAGCACCCGTTGTTTCGGCGATCGCGCGCTCGATATGCCGCTGCTGATACGGCTTCGGTATGACTTCGCCGCGCGCCGTCAGGGTCTTCAGGATCGCGTCATCGCCGCTGACGAAGATGCACGGGATGTTGGAAACCGCGCAAATCGCGTCGGCAGCGGCGATGCCGCTTTCGCGCCCGAGATTGACGTCGACGATCATCAGGTCAGGGCGGTGGGCGGCGGCCGCGGCGACCGCTTCTGCCACGGTGGTTACGATCGCGCACACTTCGTGGCCCATGTCCGCCAGCAGATCGCTGAGCAGCAGTCCGATGATGATCTCGTCTTCGATAATGAGCACGCTCAGCGCCACGCGATGACCCTCCCGGAACGCGGCCCCCGCCACGTTCGTCGTCGTGAAAGTTCCACAGCTAGAGCGCCCGCGGCACCTTCGGAGTCTACCTATGTGCTGATTCCTCTGCCGGCACGTTTAATGCTGACTTAGTTTCGTGGTACCAAAGCAACCGTGGCGATCATCCGCCCGAAAGGTCGTTCTGCATGTCGGCCAAATCGCTCAACGGTTCGCGACCCGCACCATGCCCGTTGGTGGCGATCGGTGCCTCGGCGGGCGGTCTTGAGGCGTGCCGCCGGTTGCTCGACGGCCTCGCCGCCGATACCGGCCGCGCCTTCGTGATTGTCCAGCACCTCGACCCGACGCACGACAGCCTGCTTGTCGAGCTGCTCGCCAGCCACACCGCGATGCCGGTAGCCCAAGCCGCCAACGACACCATCATTGTCCCGAACCGGGTCTATGTCATCGCCCCCGGCACCGCGCTGACCATCGTCGGCGACCGACTGGTCGTCGGTCAGCCTGAAGCGCCGCATGGTGCGCGCCTGCCGATCGACGGGCTGCTGCGGTCGCTGGCGGCAACAGACGCCGCGCATTGCACGGCGATCATCTTGTCGGGCACCGGCGGCGACGGCAGTGCGGGAGTGCCGTCATTCCATGCCGCCGGGGGCCGCGTCATCGCGCAGGACCCGGCCGAAGCCGCCTTTGCCGGGATGCCGGAGGCGGCGATCGCGACCGGACAGGTCGACCGGGTGTGCCGGATCGCCGATATGCCCGCCGCGCTGAACGACCCGTCGCCCCCGGCCGCGACGGGATCCGTCCCGGTCGATCCGGGCGCATGGCTGACCGCGATCATCGAGCTGCTGCGGACAACGACGGCGCACGACTTCCGCCTATACAAGACCGGCACGCTGGAGCGGCGCATCGAGCGGCGGATGGCGATGGCCGGCGTCAAGGCAGCCGACCGCGACCGCTACCTCGACCGCCTGCGGACTGACGAGTTCGAACGCGCGGCGCTGGCCAAGGACCTGCTGATCAACGTCACGAGCTTTTTTCGGGACGCGGCGGTGTTCGAGGAGCTGGCGCAAACGGTCGTCCCCGAGCTGGTCCGCAAGCAGCCCGCCGATCAACCGATCCGGCTGTGGGTGGCCGGCTGCAGCACGGGCGAGGAAACGTATTCGCTCGCCATGCTGTTCCAAGAGACGATCGCCGCCGAGAAACGCGTCGTCCGTCTGCAGGTATTCGCCTCCGACGTCGACCCGGCGGCGGTCGCAACCGCACGTCTCGGCCTTTACCCGGCGACGATCGCCAACGACGTCTCGGCCGACCGGCTGGCGCGCTTTTTCGTACGCGAGGACGACGGCTACCGTGTCCTGCCCGAGTTGCGCCAGTCGGTGGTGTTTACCGTGCAGGACGTGCTGGCCGACCCGCCGTTTTCCCGCCTCGACATGGTGTCGTGTCGCAACCTGCTGATCTATCTTGGTCAAGAAGCGCAGGCGAAGGTCATCGCACTGCTCCATTTCTCGCTACGGGAGGGCGGCCTGCTGCTCCTCGGCTGCGCCGAGACCGCGGGCGATGTCGGCGGTCGCTTCGAGGTACTTTCAAAATCTGCGTGCCTTTATCGCCATGTCGGACGCCATCGTCCGGGCGGTTTCGGCCTGCAGAGTGGAACTAGCGACGCGCCGCGACCACCGGCGCGCGTGAGCGGCACCACCGCGCCGACGCGGCAAGCCGGCTATGCTGAGCTGTGCCGCAAGCTCGTTCTCGAGCACTATGCGCCGGCCGCTGTGCTGATCGACGCGCGCAATGCGGTCCTGTTCTCCCTCGGACCCCTCGACCGCTTCTTGATGGTGCCTGTCGGACAACCGACTTCGGACTTCGCCGCGATGATCGCTCCTGCTCTGCGCACCAAGGTGCGTGCGGCCGTCGCGCGGGCAGCAGCCGAAAAAGTCGACGTCGAGATCGCCGTACCCTCGCGCGCCCCGGCGCGTCGGCCGGGCTTTAAGGTCGTCGTGCGACCAGTATGGGCACCCGGCGAAATACTGACGCTCGTCTGCTTCGTCGAGCAGGCGGTCACCGAGGAACGGCGTCCGTTGCAACCGTTGCCACCGGAGTCGGCGCGTGTGGCGGAGCTCGAGCATGAACTCGAAGCGACCCGCGTCGAACTGCGCGCCGCGATCGGCGACCTCGAGCACGCCGCCGAGGACCAGAAATCGGTCAACGAGGAGGCGCTGTCGGTCAACGAGGAATATCAGTCGACCAACGAGGAGCTGCTGACCTCGAAGGAGGAATTGCAGTCGCTGAACGAGGAGCTGACCGCGCTCAACGGCCAGCTTCAGGAAACGCTCGAAGCCCAGCGCACGACCGCGAACGACCTGCAGAACGTCCTCTACAGCACCGACGTCGCGACGCTGTTTCTCGACCGCGATCTCAGCATCCGCTTTTTCACGCCGGCCACCAAGGCGCTGTTCCACGTCATCGCCGGCGACATCGGTCGCCCGCTCGCCGACCTTCACTCGTTCGCCGCCGACGCGGCATTGGCGGACGATGCGCGTGCCGTACTGGCCGGGCACGAAGCGATTGAACGCGAGGTCATCACCGCGTCGGGTCACTGGTGCCGTAATGTCCTGCCGTATCGAACGCAGAACGACAGCGTCGCAGGCGTCGTCATCACGTTTACCGACATCACCGAGCGCAAACGCATCGCGGCCGAACTTGACACTGCGCGGCGCGACGCGGACCTCGCGAACACGGCGAAGTCGCGCTTTCTCGCCGCGGCGAGCCACGATCTGCGCCAGCCGTTGCAGACGCTGGCGCTGGTTCAGGGTCTGCTCGCCAATCTGGTCGAGGGCGAGCGCGGCCACCGCCTCGTCAGCCGGCTCGACGAGACGATCGGCGCGATGACGGGGATGCTCAACACGCTGCTCGACATCAACCAGATCGAGGCCGGGACCTTGCGCCCCGAAGTGGCAACGTTCGCGCTCGGACCGATGCTCGATCGCCTGCGCGACGAGTTCTCCTACCATGCTGAGGCGAAGCGGCTCGAACTGCGCATCGTCGGCTGCACCCGGTTCGTCGCCAGCGACGCGCGCTTGCTCGAGCAGATGCTGCGCAACCTGATCTCGAACGCGCTCAAATATACGACGACGGGCAAGGTTCTCGTCGGGTGCCGCAGGCACGGACCCAAGATCGCGATCGAAGTTCTCGATACGGGCGTGGGCATCGCCGAGGAAGAGCTGAAGGCGATTTTTGCCGAGTACCACCAGATCGACAACGCCGCTCGCGAGCGAAGCCGCGGCCTCGGCTTGGGCCTGGCGATCGTCCAGCGGCTCGGCAACTTGCTGGGCCATCCGATCCAGGTCCGGTCGCGCACCGGTCACGGGTCGAGGTTCTGGGTGGAGGTCCCGACTGCGGTATCGGCCGAAGGTGCAGTCCCAACCGCGCCATCAACACCCACTGCGGAACGCGCGTTGATCCTCATCGTCGAAGACGACGCCGATAACCGCGACATGCTCGACATGGCGCTGCAGTCTGCCGGTCACGATACGCTGGTCGCCGGTGACGCCGCTACCGCGCTCGCGGGCCGCGGCGCGATCCGGCCCGATCTCGTTCTTACCGATTATAACTTGCCTGGCGGGGCTAATGGGCTGGAACTCGCCGTGCGCATCCGCGCCGCGGGATCGGCGACGACACCGGTCATCGTCCTGACCGGCGACATCTCGGATGTAACGGTCCGGACTATCGCGGCTGCTGGTTGCGTGCAGCTCAGCAAGCCGGTCAGGACCGCTGAAATCATCGCCACCATCGCAGGGCTGCTAAGCGCCGCGCCGCCACGCTCGGCGAGGGTGGAAGCTCCAGCCGGTGGGACGGTCTTCATCGTCGATGACGACAAGGGTGTCCGCGACAGCATCCGCGAGCTGCTCGAACAAGGCGATCGGACCGTCGAGACGTTCGCCTCGGGCGAAGGCTTCCTCGGCCGCTACACGCACGGGCTCGGCGGGTGCCTGCTGCTCGACGCGTATATGCCAGGGCTCAGCGGCCTCGATCTGATGCGTCGACTGAACGCCGACGGCCACCCGTTGCCGACGATCATGATGACCGGCGACAGCGACGTAACGATGGCCGTCGAGGCGATGAAGGGAGGGGCGCTCGATTTCCTCGAAAAGCCGATCGGTGCAGCGGAACTTTCGGCCGCGGTCGACCGGGCGCTCCATGTCGATCATGACGGGACGGCAATGGCGCAATGGCGCGCGGGTGCGGCCGCCCATGTCGCTTCGCTGACGGCGCGTCAGCACCAGATCATGGACCTCGTCCTTGCCGGACATCCGAGCAAGAACATCGCGGCTGACCTCGGGATCAGTCAGCGGACCGTTGAAAATCACCGCGCCGCGATCATGACGAAAACACAAACCAAATCGTTGCCGGCGCTCGCGCGGCTGGCGCTTGCCGCGTCTTCGCCGTAGGTCGTCTGGTCTACTGCTAGGTCGGTTCGGGCACCCCGGTGGCGAGGCCATGGCAGCGTCGGTTTGAAACCGGCCGCTCAGGCAATCAGTCCGCGGCAATGTCTTCCTTCAGTTGGCCATATTGCTCGCGCGTAATCTCGCCGCGGGCGTAGCGCTCGTCGAGGATGTCACGCGCATTCTTCGACTGTACGCCATCGAACCGGCGATGGGCGCGGTACGTGTACCCCCAGCTCCCAAGGCTCGAGAAGAACAGGAAAATGAAACCGACGTACAGAATCCAGACCCAACCGACGGTCCAGTCTCCAGCGTAATTATGCATCTGATTTCCTTCTTGGCCAGCTGTCCGACGTGTGTCTGTAGCGTTGGTCAAGACCGAAGCGCAGGGTCGGAATCTACCCATCGCCGCTTCGGCCACGGATCGACGCAGTCATCGCCGAAGCCGACCCTAAGTAATTTCCGACGTTCGAAGCCACATCCCAGGCATGCGCATGATGATCGGCGCGGTCGACCATGGAGCCTTCGAATGCAGACCTTTCTGATTTCGGCGTGGTTCAAGGATGATGCCGACCTGAAGTGGGATGCAACGCACCCGGTGCGTATATCCAGCACCTCCAGACCTTCGTCCCCGGCATTAAACTCGAAGGTCAGTTGTTCGGTCCGACGGGCGGCCGGTGCGGCATTTTCGCGATTTTGAACGGCCAGTCGCAAAAGGAAGTGGACCGTTTTGTCGCCTCCAGCCCGTACCAAATCGCAGGGCTTTACGAACGGGTCGATATCCATCGCATCGAAATCCAGTCTGGGCGTATCGCATGAGCGGACTGCCGTCGGCGATCGACTTGGCCCGGTTTCAGTTTCCCCAAGTAGCGCGCACCGCGCAGGCGGCGGTAGTCCATCGGTATTTCTGAAGATGTCGCGACCGCCGCTATTAGCCGACGGTCCCCGGCATTGGACCCGAGGGACCGAACTTCGTGCATACCGACGCGAACAATTGGTATTTCGGCTGGGGCTGGATCCTGTGGCTGGGGTTCATCTTCCTGACGTTCTCGGGCTTCGGCAACTGGGGCTAGACCTACCTCGCCCATCGCAAATACGATCGCTCGCCGGCTTGAACCGCTCGAGATGTTCTCGATGAACGCTATGCTCGCGGCGAGTTGACGCGCGAGCAGTTCTGTCAGCTGAAGGCCGATATCGCGGCATAAGAGCTCAGTCGGTCCGAGTACCGTCGGCTCGAAGGGCCTCGTAGCCGGCCACGACATCGAACAACTCCTCGTCGATTCCGGCCTGCCGCAGGCGGTGATATTCGCCACCGAGCGTATCGCGCAGTTCATCGATGTTCTTGTCGGCGCGCTGCATCGCCGCCAGGCGGCTAGTGTTTTCGCTCGCCAGCGATTCAGCGCAAGCGCGGAACAGCGCGACAAAGAGATATTCCCGGATGAACGCCGACAGGGTCGTGGCGTCCGGTGCCAGTACCTCGGGCAGGCCCGCCGTCGGCCATTCAACGGCGGCCTCGCGTTTGCGCCAGGCATCGTCAAGCGGTAGCAGCTGGATGTTGACCGGGCGATAGGTCGCCGACGGCGCGATTTGATTATAGACGAGGTGGAGTTCGATAAGCTGGTTCGCATCCAGCAACTTTCCGTCGGCGACGAGCAATTGGCCTACGAACGTCGTGATCGCATCGACCGATGACGGCACGTCGAACGAATGCTCGATCGCCCGACCGCTATCGCCCAACAATTCGTGCACGCGCTGGCCGACGGTCCAGATCGCGACCGGGCCAGACTGGCCTGCTGCCAATGTCGTGGCGTGATCAGCGACGATATCGTTGAACCGGCCGACCAGCCCCTGGTCCGAACCGAAGACGACGATCCTGACCACAGGCTTTCGCTGGTCCGGGGACGGCGGTACAACGGCCCGTCCGCGAATGCAGACGCCGAGACCGAGCGATACCGTCCGCTGATAGTCGGCCAGCGCCGCGACCGAACGCTCGAACTGTGCGATGCTCGCGGCCGCCTGCGCCTTCATGGCACGCACGACCGATTGCAAGTCGCCCGCACTGGCGATCTTGCGCCGCAATCCGGCGATCGTCGCGCTCATCGTGCTGGTGCAGGGTCGACGGCCGGGTCCGCCTCGCCTGAAGGCGGCTTTGCCGCGTCCGCTGGCGGCACGAACGGCGCGAGCGTGGTCTGTAGCATGGCCATGACCGCGGCGCGGTCCGCATCGTCGAGTTTGGCGGTTCCGGAAAGCCGGTCGAGCAGGCCGCCCGGCAAGGCGTCGACCGCCGTGACGATGGCCGCTTGCGCCTCGTCCATGCGCGCCAGAGGCACCGGATCGAACAGCCCTGCGCCAAGCGCCAGCAGGATGGCGATCTGCGGCTGGACGGACAGCGGTGCCATCTCGTTTTGCTTCAAGGCAGCGCGAATACGGCGGCCGTGCGCGAGCGTCTTCGCCGTCGCTGCATCGAGGCGCGCACCGAAACGCGCGAATGTCTCGAGCTCCTCGAACTGCGCATAGGCGAGCTTGATGTCGCTGGCGACGCCGCGCAGGATGGCATGCTGGGCGTTGCCGCCGACCCGCGAGACCGACTTGCCGACGTCGACCGCCGGCAGCACGCCCAGTTCGAACAGCGACGGCGACAGGTAGATCTGGCCATCGGTGATCGAGATCAGGTTGGTCGGGATATAGGCGGCGATATCCTCCGCTTCGGTCTCGATGATCGGCAGGGCGGTCAGCGAACCGCCGCCGAGCGCCTTGTTCAGATGCGTCGACCGTTCGAGCATTCGCGAATGGATGTAGAAGATATCACCCGGGAATGCCTCGCGGCCCGGCGGGCGGCGCAGCAGCAGCGAGATCTCGCGGTAGGCGCGGGCGTGCTGGGTCAGGTCGTCATAGACGATCAGTACGTCGCGGCCCTTGACCATGAAGGATTCGGCGATGCTGGTCGCCGCATAGGGCGCGATATAGAGAAGGCCGGGCGGCTGGTTACCCTCGGCGACGACGACGACGGTATAGGCCATCGCATCGTGTTCCTTCAGCGACGCGATGACCTGCGCGACCGCCGAGGCGCGTTGGCCAATGGCGCAATAGACGCAGACGACATTCTTGCCGCGCTGGTTGAGGATCGTATCGAGCGCGATCGCGGTCTTGCCCGTCCGCCGGTCGCCGAGGATGAGCTCGCGCTGTCCGCGGCCGATCGGGACCATGGCATCAATCACCTTGAGCCCGGTCTGCAGCGGCACCGTGACCGCCGCGCGGTCCATTATCGCGGCGGCAGGCCGCTCGATTGGCAGGCGGTCGGACGCCGCGATGGCGCCGCCGCCGTCAAGAGGGCGGCCAAGCGGATCGAGCACCCGGCCGAGCAGCGCATCGCCGACGATGACATCCATTACCCGCCCAGTGCGAAGCACCTCGTCACCGGCCCGCAGATGGTCGTGGTTGCCGAGCAGCACGACGCCGATCTCGTCGGCGTCGATATTGAACGCGATGCCGAAGATGCCGCCGGGAAATTGCAGCAACTCCTCCGACCCTGTGCCCGGCAGGCCCGACACCTTGGCGATGCCGACCGAGACATCGGTGATCGCGCCGATCTCCTGCGGTACCAGCGCGACGGCGAACGCGGCCCGCCCCGCCTCGATCGCCGCGAAGGCGTCGTCGAACGCCTGATGTAACGGCTCTGCGCGCTTCACGTCGCTGGTTTCGCTGGTTTCGCTGACTTCGTTGCCGGTGTCGGGTTGAGCTGCGTGTCGATGCTGGTCTGCATCGCCTGCAGATAGTCGTCGATGCTCCAGCTCAGCCTCTGCCCCGACACGACGAGTTCGAAACCGCCCAGCAACGCCGGTGCCGTCTCGAAATCAATGGTGACATCGCTGCCGAGCAGGTGCCCGACCGCCGTGCCGATGGCGGTACGCTGGCGCGCCGGGATATCGAAGGCGCTGCGTACCACTGCCGTGGCGGGGTGCGCGGATGCCAGCGCTGTCTTCATCTGCGTCACGGCGGCGGCATCCATCAATTTCAGGCGGCGGAGAAACAGCTTGCCGATGCTGGCGTCGAGGCTCGCGTCGGCAAGATCGGCCATCATTTTGCGGGTGACCGCGAACACGCCGTCGCTGGTCCGGCGGCGGATCGAGGCGACGAGTTCGAGGTCCTCCGCCTTCAACGCGTCGCGACGTTTGGTGGCCGCAGCGTCCGCAGCAGCGCGCGCCGCAGCGACCAGCTTCTCGCCTTCAGCATTGGCCTCCGCCTTCGCCTTCTTCAGCAGGTCGGCGCGATCGGCGTCGAAGTCGGCGTTCTTCTGGCCGAACGCGACCTTTTCGGTATGCGCTTCGGCCTTCTGCTGCTTTGCATCGGCAAGCTGGCCGTCGATGCGCTTCTCGCGGGTATCGATGGCATCGAGAACGGGCCGGTACAGAAAGTGCTTAAGCAACCCCATCAGGATGAGGAAATTGAGCGCCTGCGCGCCGACCGTGAACCAGTCGATCAGCATTTATTTGAGCCCGCCATGCGCGGCCGCCGCGATGGCCGCAGTCCAGAACGGGTTTGCGAAGATCAGGATCATCGACACTACAAAACAATAGATTGCAGTTGATTCGATCATTGCCAAGCCGACGAATAGTGTTCGCGTAATCGTCGACGAAGCATCGGGCTGCTGCGCCAGCGATGCCATCGCACTTGCAACCGCCCGGCCTTCGGCAAAGGCGGGTCCCATGGTCCCAAAGCCGGTGGTGAGGCCGGCCATGATGATCGATACAATGGCGATCAGCGCAGTGGCGTTCATGAGGGTTCCTTAGGTTTCTATCAGACCGGCTTCGGGTTCGTAACGGCGGCGAGCTTTGGCTCGCGCTGCGGCTGCGGTTTGCGGGTGGCGGCGGCGATGTAGACCGTCGCCAGAATGGCAAAGATATAGGCCTGCACCATACCGATCAGCAGGCCGAGCGCGGTCATTACGACCGGAAAGACCAGCGGCGTGATGCTGACCAGAATGCCGACGATCATCGCGCCGCTCATCATATTGCCGAACAGGCGAACCGCCAGCGCCAGCGTCCGCGACGCTTCGCTGATGATGTTGAACGGCAGCATGATGACCGTCGGCCGGATATACGAGGCGAGGTAGCCGCCCACGCCGCGCGCCGTAATCCCGAAGACGGGCACGGCGACGAGCACACAGATCGCTAGCGCCACCGTGGTCGATAGGGAACCGGTGGGAGGCTCAAAGCCTGGGATGATGCTCGACAGGCTGGAGGCACCAATGAACAGGAACAACGTGCCGACGAAGGGGACATAGCGGCGCGGGTTTGTGAGGCCGATCTCGCCGATTTGCCCTTCGATCGCGGTCACGATGATCTCGAGCAGGTTCTGCCAGCGCGACCGGCGGCTGCCGGTCGCCAGCCGCCGCGTGGCAAGGGCTGAGCCGGCAACCAGCACGACCATCAATACCCAGGTGAACACGATCGTCGCATTCAGGCTGACGACACCGCGGTGCCAGAAGACCAATTGATCGGGGCTAAGGCGCATGACGCCCCATTCCGGGTGCCAGCGTGCCCGCGGCCGGCACCGGCAGCAACCGGGTGATGACGGCGCGCGCTGCAATGAACCCCGCCAGGACGACGAGCCAGCGCTGCCATTGGTCACCGGCGACGACCATGAGGCCCGCGAGCACGAGTGCTGTCCGGGCAACGAAGCTGGCGATCAGCCACGCCGCCGGAAGCCGGGCCACGAGCACGCGGCGGACGGTCCACCACAGGCCGCCGAAGAACAGCGCTCCGAGCGCTACGCCGGCCGCCAGCGCCGGGGCGAGCGCGATGACGTCAGACAGAGTCGTCATCGTCAGCCTCCAGCTTGGCCTGCTCGGCTGCAACCCAATGCCAGGCGTTCCACGCGCCGAGCGCCAGACCTGCAACGAGCAGCGCCAGGGTCCACGACCGCCCGCCCGGATGGCGATGATCGAGCCAGCTGCCAAGCGCCGCGCCGAGCAGGGTCGGAATAGCCACCGACCAGCCGACAAGGCCCATCATGCCGAGGCCGAACCACACGCCATTCCCGGCATTGCGGCGCGCCCGCGCACGGCGCACCGACTGCGCACCGACCGCAGCCGCAAAGCCCGGGGCATCGCGTGGCTTCTTGGGCTCAGTCATTCTCGAACGCCGCGAAACGCTTGATGAAGCCGCTTTCGAGCTGCGCCGAAACGCGGCGCTGGGCTTGCTGCAGATCGCTCAGTGTCAGGAACTCCGTCCTAATGCTGTGCTGCAGTTGCTCGATGTTGCTCCCCGCGATGGCGCGACGCACTGAAATGAGGACGTTGCCACCGGCCTTGACCAACACGCCCTCGTCGAGCGCGACCGTGACCTCGTCCGCACCCTCCGCCTGGTAGGCGAACAGCCCCGGCACGATCGCCGCAACGCAGTCCGCCCGACGCGGCAGCAGCCCGAAACTGCCGCCCGGCGTCGTGAAGACGATCCTTGCGACCTTTGCTTCGTCGGCAAAGACCCGGTCCGGGAGAAGGATTTTAAGCTGCAAGGGGCTGGGCCTCGGGCGAAGGCGCGCCGGCTTTGGCCTTCGGCTTCGCGTCGCCCGCCTTCGCCTTGGCCTCGTCGACCGCGCCGATCATATAAAGCGCGGCTTCCGGCACGTCCTTGAACTCGTCGGCAAGGATGCGTTCGCAGCCGTCGAGGGCATCGGCGCGCGACACCTGCTTGCCCGCCTTGCCGGTGAATTGCTCGGTGGTGAAGAACGGCTGGGTCAGGAAGCGCTCCAGCCGACGCGCGCGACCGACGGTCTTACGGTCGTCCGGCGACAATTGCTCGAGACCGAGCATCGAGATGATGTCCTGCAAGCTCGCATATTGCGCGAGCGTCTTGCGGATTTCCTGCGCTAGCCGGTAGTGACGCTCACCGAGCACGGCCGGCGTCGCCATCTTGGAATTGGACTGCAACGGATCGATCGCTGGATAAAGGCCCTCGGCCGCGCGCTTGCGAGACAACACCAGCGACGCCGACAGGTGGGAAAAGGTGTGGACCGCGGCTGGATCGGTGAAGTCGTCGGCCGGGACATAGACCGCTTGGATCGAGGTGATCGCGCCCCGGTCGGTGCTGGAGATGCGCTCCTCGACTTCGGAAAGCTCGGTGCCCATGGTCGGCTGATAGCCCAGCCGTGACGGCATCCGTCCCATCAGGCCGGAAACTTCCGCGCCTGCCTGGATGAACCGGAAGATATTGTCGATCAGCAGCAGCACGTCGCGATGCTGATCGTCGCGAAAATACTCGGCCATTGTCAGCGCCGCATAGCCGATACGGAAGCGCGCGCCCGGCGGCTCGTTCATCTGGCCGAACAGCATGACCATGCCGGGCAGCACGCCGGCCTTATCCATCGCGTGATAGAGTTCCTCGCCTTCACGGCAGCGCTCGCCGATCCCGCAGAAGATGCTGACGCCGTTGTCATGGCCGATCATGTTGTGGATAATCTCGGTCAGCAGCACCGTCTTGCCGACCCCGGCGCCGCCGAACAACCCCGCCTTGCCGCCGCGTTCGAGCGGAGCGAGCACGTCGATCGCCTTGATGCCGGTTTCGAAGATTTCCGATTTCGTCGACCGTTGGACGAGCGGCGGCGGGGCGCGATGCACCGACCGCCAGTCGACCCTCGCTGGCGCGGGTTTGCGGTCGATGGGGTTACCGAACACGTCGAACATCCGCGACAGCACCGCCATGCCGACTGGTGCCTTGAGCGGGCCGCCGGTGTCGGTGACCGGCATGCCGCGGGCAAGCCCCTGGGTGGGCGCCAGGGCGATGCCCCGGACGTGGTGCTCGTCGGGGTGCGACAGCACTTCGAGTGCAATGTCCAGATCGCCGCCCGCGCGCAGCAGCGAATAGATCGGCGGCAGGCGGCTCGGAAAGCCGACATCGACGACGCTGCCGCGAACTGCCGTGACGACCCCATCGTCTAGCGCTGAGGGCTCGCGATCGAACAAGGTCTTGACCTGCTCAGTCATATCGCGCGCGCCGCGACCTTTGGTATTCGGCAAATCTGAGTGGAACGCGGCATCGACAGATCGTATCGCGTTGGTTGACGTTCGAGCAGGCTCGGAAACTACGCACGGACTCTGATTGCGCGCCGAACTGACAAGTGACGAAAGGCGCCCGCAACGCGACCAACCTCTAGGACGTAGGTAGTTTCCGGCCCTGCGAGTGCGTTGCTGCAACGGTTAGGAGGTCCGCACCAACCGCGTTCCAGGAACCCGCCGATGATCCTACATGCCTCGAAAATCGAAGGCTTCGCACTGGAGGCGACAGACGGTGCGATCGGATCGATCAGCGATCTGCTGTTCGACGACTCGACTTGGCGGGTCCGTTGGCTGGTCGTCGAGACCGGCGGTTGGCTATCGGGGCGCAGCGTCCTGCTGCCACCCTCGGCGTTGGGCCATGTCAATCATATCGGCCATCAGTATTCGGTGCGGCTGACCCGGAAACAAATCGAGGACAGTCCGTCGGTCGATTCGCACAGGCCGGTATCGAGGCAGATGGAGACCGGCCTGTATGATTATTACGGTTGGGCACCCTATTGGTCGACCGGGTTCTACATGGGCGGATACGGCTATACCGGGGGTTTGATGGAGCCACCGGGGCCTGGGTTTGCCGAGGCACAAGACGACGCAAAGCGCGCTGACCGGGACGACCCCTGCCTGCGCAGCATGCGCGAAGTCACCGGTTATCGGCTGCACGCCAGCGATGGCGAGATTGGCCATGTCGCCGACTTCCTTGTCGAGGATGCCGACTGGAGCATCCATTATCTAGAGGCCGATACGCGCAACTGGTGGCCTGGCAAGCACGTCCTGATCTCGCCGCGGTCGATCGTCTCGACCGACTGGTCGTCGCGCCTCGTCAATCTCGATATCAGTCGGGAGCAGCTGAAAGGTAGTCCGGCCTACGATGGGTCGCAGGCCGTCGACCGTGCCTACGAATACGCCTTCCACGGCTATTATGACGGCCAGCGCGTCACTGAACCGGCCTGACGCCATGCCGCAAGCCACACTATCGGCCGAGGCCTCGATGTCGGTGGCTGGCGATGCGATGCCAAGGTCCGGCCAACCGGATATCGACCAACAATGCATCGACACGATCCGAACGCTGTCGATGGACGCCGTCGAGAAGGCCGATTCCGGTCACCCCGGAACGCCAATGGCGTTGGCACCGGTGATCCACACGCTGTGGCAGAGCCTCCTGCGCTTCGATCCGGCAGACAGCGACTGGCCCGACCGCGACCGCTTCGTGCTGTCGAACGGTCACGCGTCGATCATGCTCTATGCGATGCTGTTTCTCGCCGGCGTCCGCAATGCCCGACAGGACGCGCTCACGCTTGACGACATCAAGGCGTTTCGCACTCTCGACAGCCGGTGCCCCGGGCACCCCGAGCGCGGGATCGCGCCGGGCGTCGAGACAACGACCGGGCCACTCGGTCAGGGCTGCGGCAACAGCGTCGGCATGGCGATCGCCGGGCGCTGGCTCGGCGCGCGCTTCAACCGCCCCGACTTTTTGCTGTTCGAGCACGACGTTTATACGTTTTGCGGTGACGGCGACCTGATGGAGGGCGTCAGCAGCGAAGCCGCCGCGCTCGCTGGGCACCTGATGCTCGGCAATCTGTGCTGGATCTACGACCGCAACCGCGTGACTATCGAGGGTCACACCGATCTCGCCTTCACCGAGGACGTTGCGGCGCGGTTCCTCGCTTATGGCTGGAATGTCGATCTCGTTGGCGATGCCAACGCCACCGAGCGTCTGGTGCAGGCCTTTACCGCGTTTCGCGCGCGCTCCGACGTGCCGACGCTGATCATCGTCGACAGCCACATCGGCTACGGCGCGCCGCACAAGCAGGACACCAGCGCAGCGCACGGCGATCCGCTCGGCTCCGAGGAGATCCGCCTCGCCAAGCGCCGCTACGGCTGGCCGGAGAACGAGGCTTTCCGCGTCCCCGACGGCGTCCGGGAACACTACCGCGACGGCATTGGCGCACGCGGCGCGGCGCTGTCCGCCGCATGGCGCGACCTGCTCGACCGCTATCGCGAGGCGCACCCCGATGACGCTGCGGTGCTCGACCAACTCCTGACCGGGACGCCGCCCGACGGCGTCGTCGACGACCTGCCGGCCTTTGCGGCCGACGCCAAGGGGATTGCCACCCGCGAGGCGTCGGCGACCGTTCTCAATGCCATCGCGCCGCGCTATCCCGCGCTGCTTGGCGGGGCGGCCGACCTCGCGCCGTCGACCAAGACGCGGCTGACGGCGACCGGCATGGGCGACCTCGAAGCGCTACATCCCGACGGCCGCAACCTGCATTTCGGCATCCGCGAACACGGTATGGGGGCGATCGCCAACGGCCTCGCCGTGTCGGACCTGCGGCCGTTCGCGGCGACGTATCTGGTCTTCTCCGACTATATGAAGCCGGCGATCCGGCTCGCGGCGCTTATGGCGCTCCCGGTCATCTATATCCTGACGCACGATTCGATCGGCGTCGGGCAGGACGGCCCGACCCATCAGCCAGTCGAGCAGCTTGCCGCGTTGCGCGGCATCCCCGACCTGCTGACCTTCCGCCCGGCCGACGCCAACGAGGTCGTGGCGAGCTGGCGCATTATCGTCGGCCTGCACAAGCCGGCGTGCCTCGTGCTCACCCGCCAGGCGGTGCCGACGCTCGATCGCGGCCGCTATGCCGGTGCGGAGGGTGTCGCGCGCGGAGCCTATGTGCTTGCCGGCGATCCCGGCGGCACCCCGGAGCTGATCCTGATCGCCACCGGCAGCGAAGTCGCGCTGTGCATCGCGGCTTATGAAACGCTCATCGGCGAAGGTGTCGCGGTACGCGTCGTCAGTATGCCGTGCTGGGAGCTGTTCGAGGCGCAGGAGCGGGCCTATCGTGATGCCATCCTGCCGCCCGGCGTGACGGCGCGCGTGACCGTCGAGGCGGCATCGCCGCTCGGCTGGGACCGCTACGCCGGTCAGGGCGGAGCGATCCTTGCGATGCGGGGCTTCGGGACATCGGCACCTGCCCCGGACCTGATGAAGAAGTTCGGCTTCACCGCGGCTGATGTGCTCACGGCGGCACGACAACAGCTGACCGCCACACCATGACCGAAGATCCCGCGCGGCCGGTGCACGCCGTCGCCGGCGACCCGTGTACGATCGTCATCTTCGGGGCCGGCGGCGATATGACCAAACGCTTGATGGTGCCGGCGCTGTACAATCTCGCCCGCACCGGCGTGCTGCCCGACGACCTCGCGATCATCGGCGTCGACCTTGCCCCCGGCACGGCCGCCAGCTGGACCGACAGTCTGCACGCGATGCTGACGAGCTTCGTCGGCAACGATCGCGCCGAGTTCCGCATCGACCACATCGACGAAGCGGTGTGGCAACGGCTCGCCGCCCGGATGACCTATATGCAAGGCGACATGACGAAGCCCGAGCTTTATGCCGCCATCACGGCGGCGCTCGACACCTCCCGGACGCAACATGCGACGCGGGGCAACGCGATCTTCTACCTCGCCGTCGCGGGCGGCTTTTTCGCCACCGTCGTCGCACATCTGGCCGACGCGAAGCTGACCGACGACGCGGGCGAGCCGTATTGGCGACGCGTCGTCGTCGAAAAACCGTTCGGCCACAGCCTCGCCTCGGCCCAGGCCCTCAACCAAGACATCCTGTGCAGTCTGCGCGAGGACCAGATCTTCCGGATCGACCACTTCCTCGGCAAGGATACAGTGCAGAGCATCATGGCGCTGCGTTTCGCCAATGGACTGTTCGAGCCGATCTGGGACCGCGACCGGATCGATCACGTCCAGATCACCGTCGCCGAGACGGTCGGTATCGAGACCCGCGGCAAGTTCTACGAAGCGACCGGTGCGCTCCGCGACATGGTCCCCAACCACGTCTTTACGCTGCTGGCGATGGTCACGATGGAGCCGCCGACCGGCTTCGATGCCGCCTCGATTCGGTCGCGCAAGGCCGACGTCTTCGCCGCAATGGCCGCGACCCGGCCCGATCACGCCGTGCGCGGCCAGTACGCTCCTGGCACGACGCGCGACCATCCGGTCGTTGGCTACCGCGACGAACCCGACGTCGCCGCCGGATCGACGGTCGAGACCTATGTCGCGATGGAACTGGCGATCGACAACTGGCGCTGGGCCGGCGTCCCGTTCTTCTTCCGCACTGGCAAGCATCTCGCCGAGCGCAGCACCGAGATCGCCATCCGCTTCAAGCAGGCGCCCTTCGCCGCATTCCGCGACACGCCCGTCGACAGCCTGCGGCCGAACTGGCTGGTGCTGGCCATCGCGCCCGACGAATGCATTTCGCTTCAATTCGAGGTCAAGCGCCCCGGTCCCGTCGTCGATCTGGCGGCGGTCCGGATGGATTTCCATTATGCCGACTGGTTCCCGAAGGAGCCGAATGTCGGCTACGAAACGCTCATCCGCGACGTGATGATCGGCGACCAGACGCTGTTCATGCGCGCCGACATGGTCGAGCAGGGTTGGCGCATCGTCGAGCCGGTGCTCGATGCGTGGGCCGCATCGAATGGGAGACCCGAACCCTATGCCTCGGGCAGCGACGGTCCGGTGGCGGCCGATGCGCTCCTCGCCCGGAGCGGGCGGACGTGGCGGCCGATCGCTGCGGCCGGCTGATGGCCGCGCCGCCGATCATTATCGCCGCGTCGATCCTCGCGGCGGACTTCGGGCGGCTCGCCGACGAAGTTCGCGCTGTCGATGCCGCCGGCGCGGACTGGATCCACCTCGACGTGATGGACGGCCGCTTCGTGCCGGAGATAACCATCGGTCCGCAGGTCGTCGCCGCCGTCCGCCGCGCCACGGCCAAGCCGCTCAACGTCCACCTGATGATCGTCGAGCCCGACCGGCAGATCGCCGCCTTCGCCGCGGCGGGGGCTGATCATATCCTTGTCCACGCCGAGGCGACCGCGACGGTGCATCTCCACCGCGTGCTCGGGCAAATCCGCGCGCTTGGCTGCAAGGCAGGCCTCGTGCTCGATCCGGCCAGCCCGGTCGAGACGATCGAGTATGTCCTCCAGCTCTGCGACATCGTCATGGTGATGACGGTCAATCCGGGGGGGGGCGGCCAGTCGTTCCTACCCGAGATGCTGCCCAAGATCCGGCGGCTGCGCACCTTGTGCGACGCGCGGGGTCTCGCGCCCGTCATTGAGGTCGATGGCGGGCTGGATCGCGACACGACGAGGCTTGCGACAGCCGCGGGAGCGACCGCCATCGCGGCGGGCAGCGCGATCTTCCACGCCGCCGATTATGCCGCGGCGATCACCGGTCTGCGCGGGTCGCCATGAGCGACGACGCCGCGATCGTGACGCTCAACGGCGGCTCGTCGAGCATCAAGTTCGCTGTTTTTGCGGCGTCCGACCTGCTCGGGCACATCGCGTCGGGCGCGGTAGATGGCATCGGCTCGGACAAGCCTGTGCTGCAGACAGTCCGTCCAGGGCAGCCCGCCGTGACCGCCGCGGCGGCGGCCGCCGACCACGCTGCGGCGGGGGCGCTGGTTCTCGCCGAGGTCGAGCGGCAGGCCGCCGGGCGGCGCGTGCTCGCCATCGGCCACCGCATCGTCCACGGCGGCCCGGATTTCGTGCAGCCGCAGCGGATCGACGGCACCACGCTTACGGCGCTCCGCCGCGTCCGCCCGCTCGACCCCGATCATCTGCCGCTGGAACTGGCACTGGTCGAGGCGGCGATGCAGCACTTTTCCGGTGTCGCGCAGGTCGCCTGCTTCGATACCGCCTTTCATCACGCCATGCCACGCGTGGCAAAGCTGCTGCCGATTCCTCGCCGCTACGCTGCGGAGGGCGTCGTCCGCTATGGCTTCCACGGGCTGTCCTACACTTATCTGATGGGCGAGATCGCGCGCCTTGATGGTGCCGCCGCAGCGCGCGAACGGATCGTCATGGCGCATCTCGGCAGCGGGGCGAGCCTTGCTGCGGTGAAGGACGGCGCGCCGGTCGATACCAGCATGGGCCTCACGCCGGCGTCGGGGGTGCCGATGGGCACCCGGTGCGGCGACATCGATCCGGGGCTCGGCCCTTACCTCGCCCGAACCGAGGCGATGACGATGGCTGGGTTCGATCACATGGCTAATTTCGAATCGGGCATGCTCGGTATGTCGGAAACCAGCAGCGACATGCGCGACCTGTTAGCCGCCGAGGCGCACGACGGACGCGCGGCCGATGCGGTCGCGCTGTTCTGCTATGCCGTGAAGCAGCGCATCGGCGCGTTCGCCGCGACGCTCGGCGGCATCGAGCGGCTGGTGTTCAGCGGCGGCATCGGTGCCGCTTCGCCGGCCGTCCGCGCCCGCATCTGCGACGGGCTGGGATTCCTCGGTATCGTCCTCGATCGGGCGGCCAATGATGCGGGCGCCGCGATCGTCTCGCCTGCTGGGGCCGCGGTGATTGTCCGTGCGATGCCGACCGACGAGGAAATCGTCATCGCGCGGGCGGCACAGGCGGTCGCCGCCGCGCCGTGAGTAGTTTCCGATTCTGCCCGGCTGGTCACGGCGGCGAGTAACTGCACCGAGACTTTGCTTCGCCGGAAATGGACGGAGCCCAGTGGAGCGCCCGGATGCAACTCGGAATTATCGGTCTTGGCCGCATGGGGCTTAACATCGCGATCCGCCTCGCCGCTGCCGGACACGACTGCGTCGTGTTCGACCGCCATGCGGCAAACGTCGCCAACGCGGTCGCGGGCGGCGCGCGGGCTGCCGACGACGTCGCCGCCATGGCGGCGATGCTCCCGACGCCGCGCATCGTCTGGCTGATGATCCCGGCCGCCGCCGTCGATGACGCGATCGACGGACTGGTCCCGAACCTCGCTGCCGGCGACATCGTCGTCGACGGCGGCAACAGCAATTATCACGACGATCTCCGCCGCGCCGCCGCGCTGAAGGCCAAGGGCATCCACTATGTCGACGTCGGGGTCAGCGGCGGTGTCTGGGGCCGCGAGCGCGGCTTCTGCCACATGATCGGCGGCGAGGATGCCGTGGTCAAGCATCTCGACCCGATCTTCCGCGCGCTGGCCCCCGGCATTGCGGCGGCGACGCGGACCCCGGGAGCCGACGGCGAGCCGCGCGATGCCGAGCTCGGCTATCTCCACTGCGGCCCGACGGGAGCAGGGCATTTCGTCAAGATGGTGCACAACGGGATCGAATACGGCATGATGGCGGCGCTCGCCGAGGGGCTAAACATTCTGCACCACGCCAATGCTGGCGCGACCGACCAGTCAGCCGATGCCGAAACCGCGCCGCTGCGCCACCCCGAACGCTACCAATATGATTTCGATATCGGGGCGATCGCCGAGGTCTGGCGGCGCGGCAGTGTCGTGTCGTCGTGGCTGCTCGATCTCGCGGCGGCGGCGCTCCGCCACAGCCCGGGTCTCGACGAGTTCGCCGGCCGGGTTTCGGATTCGGGCGAGGGGCGCTGGACCCTGCGCGCCGCGATCGACGAGGGTGTTCCCGCCCCCGTGCTCGCCACCGCGCTGTTCGCCCGTTTCACCTCACGCGAAGCAGCCGACTACGCCGACCGGCTGCTGTCCGCGCTGCGCTTCGGCTTCGGCGGCCACGTCGAGAAGGCCGCCGTTTCGCCGGTCCCCGCGGTAACCCATGACTGAAGGCACGATCATGCCCGCCACTGCGATAACCGCTCTCCGCCACCTCGGCCAGAGCCTGTGGCTCGACAACATCACCCGCGACCTGCTCGATCGCCGCACGCTGCAACATTATATCGACACGTTGTCGGTCACCGGGCTGACGTCGAACCCGACGATCTTCGACAAGGCGATCACCGGCAGCGACGCCTATGACGCCGAAATTCGGAAGCGTCAGGCCAACTGCGAGGACGACGAGACGCTGTTCTTCCAGCTGGCGATCGCCGACCTGCGCCGTGCCGCCGACCTGTTCGCGCCGGTCCATGCCGCGACGGATGGCGTCGACGGCTTCGTCTCGCTCGAAGTATCGCCGCGGCTGGCGCACGACACCACCGCGACGATCGCCCAGGCGAAGTCGCTCCACGCCAGTGCCGCACGGGCCAACCTGTTCATGAAGATCCCCGGCACGGCGGAAGGGGTGCCCGCGATCGCCGAAAGCCTGTTCTCCGGCGTTCCGGTCAACGTCACGCTGCTGTTTTCGGTCGGGCAGTACCGGTCGGCAGTCGATGCGTGGCTGACGGGGCTCGAGCGCCGGGTCGCTGCCGGACTGGCCCCCGATGTCGCGTCCGTGGCGTCGCTGTTCGTCAGTCGCTGGGACGTCGCCGTCGCGGCCCGCGTCGGCCCCGATCTGCGGAACACGCTCGGCATCGCGGTCGCGGGGCAGGTGTACCGGCACTATCGCGAAATGCTGGCGTCCGATCGTTTCCAGCGCCTGCAGAACCAGGGCGCGCGGCCGCAGCGCCTGCTGTTCGCCAGCACCGGGACCAAAGACCCCGCCGCCTCCGATACACTCTACATCGACGCGCTGGCCGCACCGGACACGGTCAACACCATGCCTGAGGCGACGCTGCAGGCGTTCGCGGCGCACGGCGCCGAGCCGTTCGCGATGGCGGCCGACGCCGTCGCCGCCGATGCGATAGTGGCGCGCCACTCCGCTGCCGGGATCGACATCGACGCATTAGGCGCGCAGTTGCAGGACGAGGGGGCCAAGTCATTCGTCGCGTCGTGGGAGAGCCTGCTGGCAGCGATTGCCGCGAAGCGACGGCGGGCGGCATGACCCCCGCCTGGGCGGCGCTAGAGGCGCACCATGTGCGCATCAAGGACGTACACCTGCGGACTTTGTTCGCCGACGATCCGGGCCGGGCGGCGCGGTTTTCAGTCGAAGGCGCGGGGCTGTTCCTCGATTATTCGAAGAACCGCATCACGGATGAAACCCTGACCCTGCTGCTGGCGCTCGCCGCCGAGCGCGATGTCGCGGGACGCCGCGACGCCATGTTCGCTGGGGAGCACATCAACACCAGCGAGGATCGCGCCGTCCTCCACGTCGCGCTGCGTGCGCCGCCCGAGGAGCGACTGACGACCGATGGCGCCGACGTCGTGCCCGACGTCCTTCGCGTCCTCGCGGCGATGGCCACCTTCGCCGAGGGAGTGCGCAGCGGCCGTCTGACGGGACATAACGGCAAGCGGTTCCGGACGATCGTTAACATCGGCATCGGCGGGTCTTTCCTCGGTCCCGAGATGGCATATCGCGCCCTGCGCAACTATCGCGACCCTGGTCTCGATGTCCGCTTCGTCGCCAATGTCGACGGGGCGGCGTTCACCGCCGCGACCGCCGGGCTCGACGCCGCAAAAACGCTGTTCGTTGTCGCATCGAAGACTTTCACGACGTTGGAAACGATGGCCAACGCCGCAACCGCGCGCGCATGGCTGATCGACCGGCTGGGCGATGATACGGCCGTCGCCAGCCACTTTGCCGCCGTGTCGACCAACATTCCGGCGGCGACGGCGTTCGGCATCGAACCGGCGCGCGTTTTCGGCTTCTGGGAATGGGTTGGCGGGCGTTATTCCATGGACAGCTCCGTCGGCCTCTCGACGATGATCGCCGTCGGCCCCGATCACTTCCGCGCCATGCTCGGCGGCTTCCACGCCATGGATGAACATTTCCGCACCGCCCCGCCGGCGGCGAACCTGCCGATGCTGATGGGGCTGATCTCGATCTGGTACAACGACTTCTTCGCTGCTCAGACGCTCGCCGTTATTCCCTACGCCGCCGACCTCGCGCGCTTTCCGGCCTATCTCCAGCAGCTGCAGATGGAGAGCAACGGCAAGCACGTCGATCTCGCGGGCCATGCGGTCGATTGCGACACTTCGCCGATCATCTGGGGCGAGCCGGGGACCGACGGGCAGCACAGCTTCTTCCAGCTGCTCCATCAAGGGACACGGCTGGTGCCGTGCGACCTGATCGGCTTCTGCCGTCCATTGAGTGCCCTCACGAACCAGCACGACCTGCTGATGGCGAGCCTGTTCGCGCAAGCCGAGGCGCTGGCCTTCGGCCGCACGGCGGCGGCGCTGACGGCAGCGGGGTCGCCGGCGGCGCAGACGCAGTTCCGCGTCACCGAGGGGAATCGTCCGACCAACGTCATTCTCGCCGAGCAGCTTGATCCGGCGACGCTCGGCGCGCTAGTTGCCTTGTACGAACACAGCGTCTTCACTCAGGGCGCGGTCTGGGGCATCGACAGCTTCGACCAATGGGGCGTCGAACTTGGCAAAGACCTCGCCGGGGTCATCGTTCCCGAACTCGCCCGCGATGTCGACACATCGGCGGCGCACGACACATCGACCAACGCGTTGATCGCGCGCTACCGGCGGCTGCGCGGATGACCGGTGATGTTGCCCGCTTCAAGCAACAAGCAGGCGAAGCGGCGGCGGCGCTCGTCGAGCCGGGAATGGTGGTCGGCCTCGGCACTGGCACGACGGCGATCTTCGCGATCCGCCGGATCGCGGCGCGGCTGAGGGACGGGGAACTGCCCGGCATCGTCGCGGTCGCCACGTCGGTCGCCACGGCGGCGTCAGCGCGGTTGCTCGGCATCCCGCTGCTCGACGACGACATGCCGCGCGCCATCGATTTGACGATCGACGGCGCCGACGAAGTCGATCCCGCGCTCGATCTCATCAAGGGCGCGGGCGGCGCGCTGGTCCGCGAGAAGATCGTCGCACAGGCCAGCAACTGGGTCGTTATCGTCGTTGATGCGAGCAAGACCTCCGATGCGGTTGGCCGCCGGTCGCTGTTGCCTGTCGAGGTGCTGGCATGGGGCTGGGAAGCGCAGCACCGCTATCTCGCGGACCTCGGCGCGACGGTGACGGTGCGCGAGGCGGACAGCCGCCGCTACCTGACCGATGGCGGCAACATGATCCTCGATTGCGGTTTCGGCACGATCACCGATACGGCCGGCCTTGCGGCAACGCTCGAGGCGCGCGCCGGAATCGTCGGCCACGGACTGTTCGTCGCGATCGCGGACGAGGTCATCGTCGCCGGCCCCACGGGCGTCGAGCACCGCCGCCGGTCGGGGCTCGTATTGAACCGCTGAAACGACAAAGCGCGCCACGAACTGCCGTAGGTGTTTTCCGACTCTGCCGGCCCTCCCGGCCGACCCGTACAAGCAACCGACAATAAAGGAGCTCGCCGTGAAATACCTATTGCTTGCCGCCGCAGTCGCCACCCTCGGCGCCGCCTCAGCGACCGCGTCCACTTCTTCCACCCGTTATACAGGTCATGAGCTCGCCGGTCAGGCGAAGGTCACGCTTGCGCAGGCGCGCGCTGCGGCACTCAAGGCGCATCCCGGACGTATTGTCGATCAGGAACTCGAGAAGGAGGGTGGCGGCTCCGGCCTGCGCTATTCGTTCGACGTCGCCAGCCACGGCAAGACCATCGAAGTCGGTATCGATGCGATGAACGGTGCGGTGCTGGAAAATGCGGCTGAAAATCCGGCGAAGGAAGCCAAGGAAGCCGCCATGGAAGCCAAGCCCAAGCACTAGAGGTGCATTCCACCGCAGGGCAGACCTCGGGCCACCGATCGGCCCCTGCCGAGCGTCCATCGGCCGTGCGGAGTCGGGCGTGAGCCCGCATGACCGTACACCTGGCTAGGCCACGAGCGCGTAAGCGTTGCGAGCCGCCGGTATGACAGGAAGATCGCGATGCTCACCGACACCCTTGAAGCCGACGTGGTCGCGCCTGACACCGCACCGGGCGCGAAGAATGAGCTGGCCCTCATCGATGCCTATTGGCGCGCTGCCAACTACATCTCGGTCGGCCAGATCTATCTCTACGACAACCCTCTGCTGCGGCGACCGTTGACGCTCGCCGATGTCAAGCCGATGGTGGTCGGCCATTGGGGGACGACGCCGGGGCAAAACTTCATCTACGTTCACCTCAACCGGGTCATCTGCAAGTTCGACCTCGACATGATCTATATCGCTGGCCCCGGCCACGGGGGCCCGGCGATCGTCGGCAACGTCTGGCTGGAAGGTAGCTGGACTGACGTCTACCCAAATGTCGGCCGCGACGAGTCCGGGATGAAGGCGCTGTTCAAACAGTTCTCCTTTCCCGGCGGCATTTCGAGTCACGTCGCTCCGACCACTCCGGGATCGATCCACGAGGGTGGCGAGCTTGGCTATTCGCTGAGCCATGCGTTTGGCGCAGTATTCGACAACCCCGGGCTGATCGTCGCCTGCGTCGTCGGCGACGGCGAGGCCGAGACCGGTCCGCTGGCGACGGCGTGGCAATCGAACAAGCTGCTCAGCCCGGTCACCGATGGTGCCGTGCTGCCGATCCTGCACCTCAACGGCTACAAGATCAGCAACCCGACCCTGTTAGCGCGCATCCCGCACGACGAACTCGATGCCTTCTTGCGCGGCTGCGGCTGGGCACCGCACTACGTCGAGGGTGACGATCCCGTGCTGATGCACGCGCGGATGGCAGAAGTGCTCGATACCGCCATCGCGGCGATCCACGCGATCCAGCACGACGCCCGCGACGGCGGTGTGACGACCCGTCCGGCGTGGCCGATGATTGTCCTGCGCTCACCCAAGGGCTGGACCGGGCCGAAGTTCGTCGATGGGCTGAAGATCGAGGGCACATTTCGCGCGCATCAGGTGCCGCTCCTCGTCGACACGGCACACCCGGAGCACGTTCCGCAGCTCGAAAGCTGGATGAAGAGCTACCGCGCCGAGGAATTGTTCGACGCACAGGGGCGCCTGATTCCGGAACTGGCGGCGCTCGCCCCCACCGGGCAGCGGCGGATGGGCATGAACCCGCATGCCAATGGCGGCGCTCTGCTGCGCGACCTCGCTATGCCCGATTTCCGCGATCAGGCGGTCACCGTACCGGCCCCAGGGGCAGTCGATGGGCAGGACATGATGGTCCTCGGCCGCTTCCTGCGCGATGTCGCAGCATTCAATATGGCGGAACGCAACTTCCGCGTCTTCAGCCCCGACGAGACGCTGTCCAACCTTCTCGGTGCGGTGTTCGAGGTAACCGACCGGCAGTGGGACGCGACCACGGTGCCCGGCGACGAGTTCCTCGCACACGACGGCCGGGTGCACGACTCCATGCTGAGCGAACATCAGTGCGAGGGCTGGTTGGAGGGCTATCTGCTGACCGGCCGCCACGGGCTGTTCCACAGCTACGAAGCGTTCATCCGCATCATCGACTCGATGTTCACCCAGCATGCCAAATGGCTCAAGGTCTGCGCCGAGCTGCCGTGGCGGCGGAGCATCGCGTCGCTCAACTACATCCTCACGTCGCACGTGTGGCAGCAGGATCACAATGGCTTCACCCACCAGGACCCCGGCTTCCTCGACCATGTCATCACTAAAAAGGCTGATATCGTTCGCGTCTATCTGCCGCCCGATGGCAATTGCCTGTTGTCGGTCGTCGATCACTGCCTGCGCAGCCGCGACTATGTGAACGTCGTCGTCGCCAGCAAGCATCCCCGGCCGCAATGGCTGTCGATGGACGATGCAGTCACCCATTGCACCAAGGGAATCGGTATCTGGGCCTGGGCCAGCAACGACGCGGACGCGCGACCCGATGTCGTCTTGGCCTGTTGCGGCGAGACGCCGACGCTGGAAGTTCTATCTGCAGTCTCGATCCTGCGTCAGTACCTCCCTGAGCTCAAGATCAGGGTGATCAATGTTGTTGATCTGATGCGGCTGCAGCCCGCGTCGGAGCACCCGCACGGACTGAACGAGGCCGATTACGACGCGCTGTTCACCCGCGACGTGCCGATCGTATTCGCCTTCCACGGCTATCCGTGGTTGGTCCACCGGCTCACCTATGCCCGCGCCAATCGCAACCTTCATGTTCGCGGCTACAAGGAGGAGGGGACGATCACGACCCCGTTCGACATGCGCGTCCAAAACGATCTCGACCGCTTCCATCTCGTCGAGGACGTTATCGACCGGGTCCCGGGTCTCGGCTCGCGGGGCGATTACCTGCGCCAGGCGATGCGCGACAAGCTGGTCCGACACAAACATTACATCGATACGCGCGGCGAGGACATGCCGGAAATTCGCGACTGGAGATGGAACGCGGCACCGGGAGCGGCGACGCCATGACGACAGAGGAGCTGGTCGAAACCGCACGACTGCTGGTGGCGTGCGGCAAGGGCCTGCTGGCGATGGACGAGAGCAACGGTACCGCCAACCGTCGCTTCGCCGCCGTCGGCATCCCGCAGACGGCGGCGATGCGGCAAGCCTACCGCACGCTGCTGATCACCGCGCCGGGACTGGGCGACTATCTCAGTGGTGCCATCCTCGCTGACGAAACGATCCGCCAGAACACCCCCGACGGCCGGCCCTTCGTTACCCTACTGACGGAACGCGGCATTGTCCCCGGCATCAAGGTCGATCTCGGAGCGCATAGCCTTGCTCTCCACCCCGGCGAAAAGGTAACGGAAGGCCTCGATGGACTTGGCGACCGGCTGCGCGATTATGCAGCGCTTGGCGCGCGCTTCGCCAAATGGCGCGCCGTCCTCGCCATCGGTGACGGCTTGCCGAGCCGCGCGTGCATCGCCGCCAACGCCCATTCCCTAGCGCGTTACGCCGCGCTGTGCCAGGCGGGCGGCATCGTGCCGATCGTCGAACCAGAAGTCGTCATGACCGGCGATCATTCTTCTGCACGAAGCGGCGACGCGACCGAGGCGGTGCTGCGCGCTGTCTTCGCCGCACTGGTCGAGCAGGGCGTGGTGCTCGAAGCGATGATCCTCAAGCCCAACATGGTGCTTGCCGGTAGCGACTGGCCGGAGGATACGCTGGCTGAGAGGGTCGCTGCCGCGACGCTCACCTGCCTGCTGCGCACGGTGCCCGCCGCGGTCGCCGGCGTTGCCTTCCTGTCGGGCGGCCAATCAGGCCCGCTCGCCGCCGCGCGGCTCGACGCGATCAACCGCGCTCGCTCGCTCGACAGTTCGCGCGCGCCATGGCCGCTGGTTTTTTCCTTCGCCCGCGCGATCCAGCATCCGGGGCTCCAAATCTGGCAGGGCGACGAGGCCAATGTCGCTGCGGCACAGGCGGCGGTGGCGCATGGCGCCCGCAGCAGCCACGCGGCGATCCACGGCCGCTACGACGCCGCGCTAGAAGCGAGCGCCCCATGACCGATCCGACCATGTCGCCGACGCTCTACCTCATCCGCCACGGCGAAACCGCGTGGTCGCTCAGCGGACAGCATACCGGCCGGACTGACCTCGCGCTTACAGCGCACGGTCAAGACCAGGCCCGCGCGCTTGCTCCGGCGCTCGCCGGCATCGACTTCACGTACGTCTTGACCAGCCCGCTGCAGCGAGCCCGGCAGACCAGCGTCCTGGCCGGGCTGGCGACGACTGCGGTCGTCGAGCCCGACCTGATCGAATGGAACTATGGCGATTACGAAGGCGTACGGACCGCCGACATCGTCGCCCAGCGCCCCGGCTGGTCGATCTACCGCGACGGCTGTCCTGGCGGCGAGATGCCCGGCGAAGTCGCCGCTCGCGCCGACCGGTTAATCGCCAAACTCGGGGCATTGACCGGCAACATAGCGCTGTTTAGCCACGGTCAGTTCGGCTGCAGCCTTGCCGTGCGGTGGATCGGTCTCGCCATCGCCGAAGGCCGCCACCTGACGCTCGACACGGCGTCGCTCGGCATGCTGGCGATCGGCAAGGGCCATCCGGACACGCGGACGATCGCGATGTGGAACTTCGTCCCCGGCCGCTTCGCCACGGCCTAGGTAATTTCCGAACCTGCCAGTCCTCCCGGCCGCACCCTAGGCCCTTTGGAGTGGCAGCGACGATCGCCGCCGCGCCGCCGAACCATCGCTGGATGCTGTCCTGATGGCTGGAGCGGTCCCACCGCTTTCAGGAGGTGTCTTGATCCTCGATTATCTTAGAACCCGGCTGAGACCAAAGCCAACGGCGCCAGAGCCGTCGCTTACTGCCGAACTGTTCAGCATTGAGCGGCTGGAGACCCGCGCTCACGAACTCGCCGCGAACCAGCCGATCGCTTCCGATCCGCGCGACGGCCGCTCACTTTCGGCCCGGCTCGACGAGAACAGCCGGATCCTAACCAATGCCTACCGCGCCGTTGCCGCCGACCTCGCGGCGCAGCGGCCGATCAGTCCGGGGGCGAGCTGGCTGCTCGACAATTTCCACATCGTCGAGGAACAGCTTCGGCAGATCCGCAACGATCTGCCCCCCGGCTTCTACCGGCGGCTGCCAAAACTGGCGGAAGGGCCCCTGCGCGGCTATCCGCGCGTCTTCGGTATCTCGTGGACGCTTATCGCCCACACCGACAGCGCCTTCGATGCGGCGCGGATCATCCGCTTCGTGCAGGCCTATCAGGAAGTGCAGCCGCTCGCCATTGGCGAGCTCTGGGCACTCGCCATAACGCTGCGGCTGGTCTTGGTCGAAAATCTGCGGCGGCTGGCGGAGGCGATCTTGCTCCAGCAGGCGGCGGGTGAGGCGGCTGAAAGGCTGGCAGACCGGATTGTCGGCAAGGTCGGCGATCGGTCGCTAACCGGCGAAGAGATCGTCAGCATCCTGGTCGCCGCACCGTGGTCTACAGCGTTTGCCGTGAGTTTGGCGGAGCGGTTGCGCCGCCGTGATCCCGGCGCGGTTGCGGCATCGTCCTGGCTTGACGGGCGACTGGCGGCCGATGGTTCGGACACCCGGCGCATCGTTCAAGACGAACTGCAGCGGCAGAGCGCAACCGACGTGACGGTCCGCAACGTCATCACCAGCATGCGGCTCGTCTCGAGCATGAACTGGGCGGAAGTGTTCGAAACGCTCAGTCCGGTCGATACGGTGCTGCGCAACGCCAGCGATTTTGGAGCGATGGACTTCCAGACCCGCGATCATTACCGTCGCGCCATCGAGCTGCTGGCCCGCCAGTCCGGGCTGGCTGAAGTCGAAGTTGCGCGCCGGGTCATCGCGACCGCCGCCGCAGCGACGCCGCCGGGAAAGCCGCCGTCTCGCGAAAGCGAACCCGGCTATCACCTGATCAACAATGGCCGCCCGGCGTTCGAGGCTAAGCTCGGCTGTCGTGTGCCGCCGCAGACCGCGCTGTTCCGGCTTTATACCGACATCGGCATTCTGAGTTATATTGCCATGATCGCGGCGCTTGGAATGGCGGTGCTGGCGCTAGGGCTGTGGGCTGCGGGCGCGGCGGGTGCCGCCGGAGCGAGCTTGATCATGTTCGGTATCGTTGGGCTGGTACCGGCGTCCGACATCGCGGTAGCGTTGGTCAATCGCTGGATCACGCGCTCGGTCAGCGGCAGTCTGCTGCCGGCACTGGAACTGCGTGGCGGGATCACCGCAGACCTGCGCACGATGATCGTTATTCCGACCCTGCTGGTCGATGCGCGCGGCGTCGCCGAACAGCTCGACCGGCTTGAAGATCACCATCTCGGCAATCCGGATGCACATTTCAGCTTTGCGCTGATTTCGGATTGGATGGATGCGCCCGACGAACATGCCGCTGGCGATCAAGTGTTGGTCGATCTGGCTGCCGCCGGGATCGCGCATCTCAATTCAGCCTACGGGCCCGGTCCCGAAGGCCCACGCTTCTTCCTGCTGCACCGCAATCGTTTGTGGAACGCGGGCGAGGGCAAATGGATCGGCTGGGAACGCAAACGTGGCAAACTGCGCGAGCTGAACCGCCTGCTGCGCGGGGCGACCGACACAAGTTTCGCGCCGATCGTTGGCGTGCCGGCGGCGCTGCCACCCGGCATCCGCTACGTCATCACCCTTGATGTCGATACGCGCTTGCCGCTTGGCACGGCGCGGCGGCTGGTCGGCAAGATGGCGCATCCGCTCAACCGGCCTGAGTTCGACGCGCGCGCCGGTCTTGTCACGCGTGGCCATGGCATGATGCAGCCGCGAGTGACGCCGTCGCTGCCGATCGCGAGCAAGGGGTCATTGTTCCAACGGGCGTTTTCGGGGCCGAACGGTCTCGATCCCTACGCGCTGACGGCGTCGGATGTCTATCAGGACCTGTTCGAGGAAGGCTCGTTTACCGGCAAGGGCATCTATGAGGTAGACAGCTTCGAGGCGGCGCTGAACGACCAGTTTCCCGACAGCACGGTGCTCAGCCACGATCTGCTCGAAGGCATTTTCGCGCGCGCGGCGCTTGCCGCCGACATTGAGGTCGTGGAGGAATTTCCCTCGCGCTACGGCGTCGCGGCGGCGCGCCAGCATCGCTGGGTACGCGGCGACTGGCAGTTACTACCTTGGATCTTCGGAGTTTCCAGCCGCACTGGAAAGCGCTCGCGGGAGACGGCCATACCCCTGATGGGGCGGTGGAAGCTGGCCGACAATCTGCGCCGGTCGCTTTCGGCCCCGGCGGCGCTGCTCGCGCTGTTGCTCGGCTGGCTGCAGCCGCGGACCGTCGCCGAAGTGTGGACCGGCTGCATCCTTCTGGCGGTCGCCCTGCCGCCGCTGCTCCCGGCGCTCGGCAATATCGTGCCGCAGCGTACCGGCATTTCGCTACGCAACCATTTCCGGACTTTGCGCGGCGACTTCGCCTTGGGGCTGATGCAAAGCGGCTTCCTCGTCGTCTTCCTCGCCCATCAGGGCTGGCTGATGGTCGATGCGATCGCGCGGACGCTGCTGCGCGTATTCGGCCACCGCCGCCACCTGCTGCAATGGGTGACGTCGGCGCAGAGCAGCGACGCTCACCGGTTCGACACGCGCACGCTGGTGTTGCAACTGGCCGCCGGCGCGGCCTGCGGCGGCGCGTTTGCGCTCCTTATCGCCGCCGCTGGCGACCGCACCTGGATTGTTGCGGCACCGCTGCTGGCGCTATGGACGGTTTCGCCCCTGGTCGCCTGGCGGGCCAGTCTGCCGCCCGGTGCGGCGGCCAACCTGGCGGTCAGCGGCAGCGACGCGACCGCGCTGCGGCTCGTCGCGCGGCGCACCTGGCGCTTCTTCGAGACGTTCGTCACGGCGGCAGACAACATGCTGCCGCCGGACAATTTCCAGGAAACGCCGAAGCCGGTCGTCGCCCACAGGACGTCGCCGACCAATATCGGGCTATATCTTCTGTCGATCGTATCGGCCCGCGACTTCGGCTGGATCGGCGCGCGCGAGGTGATCGATCGCTGCGAGGCGGCTTTTGCGGCGATGGACCGGCTCGAACGCTTCCGCGGCCATTTCTTCAATTGGTACGACACCGCCGACCTCCGCTCGCTCGAACCGCGCTATGTCTCGGCGGTCGACAGTGGCAATCTGGCAGGGCATCTGCTGGCCCTGCGCAATGCCTTCCTCGAGATTGCCGCCGGGCCGGCAGTCGGACCGGGCTGGGCGGCTGGCATCGAGGATAACGCGGCTCTGCTCGCCGAGACTATCGGTTCGGCACGAACGGCGGACAGCATTGCCGCGACGATGCTTGCCGATCTCGCGCAGATAAGACGAGCGCTGCCGGTTGAAACGTCCCACGACGGTCTTTCTGCCCGGCTGCGCGATCTTTCCGGGCACGCCGATGCATTGGCTGATAACGCTCGGGCTGCGGTGGCGGGGGGCGGCGACCAGGAAATCCTTGTCTGGGCGACCGCACTGCGCACGTCGTTGGTGGACTGGCGCGACGAGATCGACGGTGCCGAAGGCGCCGACGCGTGCGGCAAGCGGCTCGTCGCCCTCGCCGACCGTGCCAAGTCGATGTTCGATGCAATGGAGTTCGGCTTCCTGTTCGATGCCGACCGCGAGCTGTTGTCGATCGGTTACCGCGTCGACGATGCTGCGCTCGACAGCAATTTCTACGATCTGCTCGCCTCGGAAGCGCGACTGGCCAGCTTTATCGCCATCGCCAAGGGCGATCTGCCGCCCAAGCACTGGTTCCGGCTCGGCCGCACGCTGACACCGATCGACGGCAGTTCGGGCCTGATTTCTTGGTCGGGATCGATGTTCGAATATCTGATGCCGTCACTGGTCATGCGCGCGCCTGCCGCGAGTCTGCTTGCCCAGACCAATGCGCTAATCGTCTGGCGGCAGCGGGATTACGCCGCCAAGCGCAGTGTGCCGTGGGGAATTTCGGAATCCGAATACAACGTCCGCGACGCCGAGCAGACTTATCAATATTCCAGCTTCGGCGTCCCCGATCTCGGCTACAAGCGCGGGCTTGGCGACAACCTGGTGATCGCGCCTTATGCCAGCGGCCTCGGTGCGATGGTCGATCCCGGGGCGGCGGCGGCAAACTTCGCTAAGATGGCCGGAATGGGCGGCCGGGGCATCTACGGCTGGTACGAAGCGCTCGATTTCACGCGCTCCCGCCTGCCTGACGCATCGCGATTTGCAATCGTCGAAGCCTATATGGCCCACCATCAGGCGATGGTGCTGGTCGGCATCGGCAATGCCCTCCACGACGGCCGCATGCGCGAGCGCTTTCATGCCGAACCGATGGTGCGCGCGTCTGAACTGCTGCTGCAGGAACGGATGCCGCGCGACTTCGCGGTCGCTCGCACGCCATCCGAACTGACCGGAAGTACCGAGCAGCCCGAGCCCGTCGCGCCTGACGCCGATCGTGCTTATTCCTCGCCGCACTCGCGGGTGCCACGCACTCATTTGCTGTCCAATGGCCGGCTGACGACGATGCTGACCGCGGCCGGATCGGGATATACCGGCTGGAACAACATCGCTGTCACGCGCTGGCGCGAGGATGTCACCTGCGAGAGTCGCGGCGCAGCCATTTTCATCCGCGATGTCGAAAGCGGCGAAATCTGGTCCGCCGGTTTCCAGCCGACGGCGGTCGAGCCCGACCAATATGAAGTGGTCTTTTCGGAAAGCGCCGGTCGCATCACCCGCCTCGACGGCGACCTCGAAACCGCGATGGACGTGCTGGTATCGCCAGAGGAAGACGCCGAGCTCCGGCATGTTACCATCGCCAACCATGGCCTGCGTGCCCGTATTCTCGAAGTCACATCCTATAGCGAACTCGTGCTGGCGCGGCAGGCCGACGACGTCGCACACCCGGCGTTCGGCGCGCTGTTCGTGGCAACCGAATTCGTGCCGGAACTGGGGGCCCTGCTGGCAACTCGCCGCCGCCGTGGCGCTACCGACCCCGAGGTCTGGGCCGCTCATTTGAGCGTCGTCGACGGCGAAGTGTCCGCCGAGGTACAATATGAAACCGACCGCGCGCGGTTCGTCGGCCGCGGACGGACGGTCCATGATCCCGCCGCCATTGCCGGCGGTTGGCCGCTTGGCAATTCGGTCGGTGCCGTGCTCGACCCGGTCTTCAGCTTGCGGCACCAGCTTCGGGTGGTGGCCGGATCGAGCGTCCGCGTCAGTTTCTGGACGCTGGTTGCGCCCTCGCGCGAAGCCTTGCTGGCGCTCGCTGACCGGCACCGCGACCCGATCGCCGTCGACCGCGTCACGACGATGGCGTGGACCCAGGCCCAGATGCAACTTCATCACCTTGGCATAGACAGCGGCGAGGCACAGCTATTTCAGCGCCTCGCAAGTCCGGTATTGTTTTCCGATGCGGCGCTGCGGCCGGCTTCCGCCGACATTGCGCGCGCGGCCGGTCCGCGTTCGCAGCTGTGGGCTGCGGGCATCTCGGGCGATCTGCCAATCGTGCTGCTGCGGATCGACGATGACAGTCATCTTGGCCTCGTCCGCGACCTGCTGCGGGCCCATGAATACTGGCGGGTGAAACGGCTCGCCGTCGACCTTGTTATTTTGAACGAACGCGGCGCCTCCTATGCGGAAGGCCTGCAGGCGGCGCTCGATGCGATGGTCAGGATGCTGAGGCCGCTTTCGGGGGCGGGCGATGCGGCCGGCGGCGCGGTGTTCGTGCTGCGCCGCGACCTCGTCTCGTCCGAACTCTGCGCTTTGATCGCAAGTACGGCACGCGTCGTCTTGGAGGGTAGCCACGGCTCACTTAGCGATCAGTTGGGCGACGCCAACGACGGTGACGGGCAACCCGCGCCAGAAGCGCCGACTGCGCTCACCGCTGCAGGACCTTGCGCGTCCGCACAACCCGGTCCGGCGCTCGAATTCTTCAACGGCATCGGCGGCTTCGCTAACGACAGCCGCGATTATGTGACCATTCTTGAGAACGGGCAGACAACCCCGGCGCCGTGGCTCAACGTCATCGCCAACCCCGGCTTCGGCTTCCAGGCGAGCGCCGACGGCAGCGGCTTCACCTGGGCGCGCAACAGCCAGCAGAACCAATTGACGCCGTGGTCGAACGATCCGGTCTGCGACCCGCCCGGCGAGGCAATTTACCTTCGCGACGCCGACACCGGCGAGGTCTGGACCCCGACCGCGCTGCCCATTCGCGATCCCACGGGGCGCTACGTCGTCCGGCACGGACAGGGCTTCAGCCGCTACGAACTGACGGCGCGCGGCATCGAGCTCGCGCTGACGCAATTTGTCCCGGTCGATGATCCGATCAAGATTTCCGTGCTGCGGATCACCAATGACTCGGCGCGCCCGCGAACGCTGTCGGTCACCGCCTATGTCGAGTGGGTGCTCGGTCAGGGCCGGGCGGCCAACGCGCCGTTCATCGCGACTGAGGTCGATCCGGTGACGGGTGCCATCTTTGCCCGCAACCGCTGGAACGCATCGTCCAGCGACGATGTCGCCTTTGTCGATCTGAATGGCGCGCAAACCTCTCTGACCGGCGACCGCACCGAATTTCTCGGCCGAACTGGCGCGATGGATCGGCCGCAGGCGCTGGCTTCCGCGCGGCCGCTGTCGGGCAAGATCGGCGCGGGGCTCGACCCGTGCGCCGCGCTGCAGACCAAGGTGCACCTCGCTCCAGGGGCCACGACCGAAATCGTCGTCTTCCTCGGCCAGGCGGCGAACGCCACCGCCGCCCAGGCGCTGCTGGTCAAGTACCGTACCGCCAAGCTGGATGCGGTGCTCGATACGGTCACCGCGCAGTGGGATGCGACGCTCGGCGTCGTCCAGATATCGACGCCCGACCGCGCGCTCGACATCATGGTAAACCGCTGGATGCCGTACCAGACGCTCGCCTGCCGGGTATGGGCACGGAGCGCGTTCTATCAGGCGAGCGGGGCGTACGGGTTTCGCGATCAGTTGCAGGACGTGCTGGCGCTGTGCGTGGCGCGGCCCGATATCGCCCGTGCCCACCTGCTCCGCGCCGCGGGACGCCAGTTCGCTGAAGGCGATGTCCAGCATTGGTGGCTGCCCGAGTCCGGTCGCGGCGTCCGCACCCGCGTCTCCGACGATCGCGGCTGGCTGGCGTACGCCGCCGCACATTATGTGATGGTGACCGGCGACGCCGCGGTGCTCGACGAGCGGGTGCCGTTCATCGCCGGGCCGGTACTCGCCGATGGCGCCCACGACGCCTTCTTCCAGCCGACGGAAAGCGCCGAACGGCCGAGCCTATTCGACCATGTCGCGCTGGCGCTCGATGCCAGCCTCGGCGTCGGCGCGCACAGCTTGCCGCTAATGGGCACCGGCGACTGGAACGACGGCATGGACGCGGTCGGGGCGGGCGGCCGCGGCGAAAGCGTTTGGCTCGGCTGGTTTCTGTACCGCGGGCTGATGGACTGCGCAGTGCTCGCCGACAACCGCCACCAGACAAGCAAGGCCGCCGCCTGGCGGCATCACGCCAGTCTGCTGCAATCGGCGCTCAACGACGTGGGCTGGGATGGCGACTGGTACCGGCGCGCCTTTTTCGATGACGGCTCGGTGCTGGGATCGGCCGCCGACCGCGAGTGCCGGATCGACTCGATCGCGCAATCCTGGGCGGTGATTTCGGGAGCAGGGGATCCCGCCCACGCGGCGCGCGGGATGGACGCGCTCGACCGCTATCTGGTCCGCCGCGACAATTGTCTTATCGAGCTTTTCGATCCTCCGTTTGATAACCCGGTTCGCGATCCCGGCTACATCAAGGGCTATCCGCCAGGTATCCGGGAGAACGGCGGCCATTACACCCACGCCGCGACTTGGGCGGCGCTGGCGTTCGCGATGCAGGGCGACGGCGACCGCGCCGGCGAGCTCCTTGCCATGCTGAACCCGATCCGCCACGCTGACACCGCAGCAGCGATCGGTCGTTACAAGGTCGAACCTTACGTCGTCTGCGCCGACGTCTATTCACAGGCCCCGCACGTCGGACGCGGCGGCTGGACATGGTATACCGGATCGGCGGCGTGGCTGTATCGTGTTGCGCTGGAGTCGGTGCTTGGCTTC
>JANOOK010000102.1:0-17389 GCA_031421275.1 Sphingomonadaceae bacterium | reverse complement strand
AGACGCTGGCGCTATCGATGCTGCCGATCATGCTCGCCGACGCGGGCATCTTCTGGCTCGAGGCGCACGGCCGCGCGGTTCCGGGGATGGTCTGTATGTGGGCGGCGAACGTCGTCAATCTCGGGCTGAATCTGTGGCTGGTACCGGGGCGATCGGGCTTCGCCGTCGAGGGCGCGGTGGCGAGCGCGTGGTCGACCGGTTTGTCCCGCACCGCGCTGCTGCTGTTCGTCGCCGTCGCGATCATCGGCTGGCAGCAGGCGCGGGGCTTCGGCGTTTTCCGCCGCGCACCGGTTGACCGCGACGCGTGGCAGCGCCTGCGCGCCGTCGGCTACGGCGCGGCTGCATCCTACGCGATCGAGGCAAGTGCCTTTGCGGGAATGACGGTCGTCGCAGGCTGGCTCGGTGCCGCGGCAGTGGCGAGCTGGGCGATCATCATCAACGTCATGGGCGTCGTCTTCATGGCCTCGGTCGGCTTGGCGACCTCGACGTCGGTGCTCGTCGGTCAAGCGTACGGCGCACGCAATCCCGCCGATATGCGCCGCGCTGGAGCGCTGGGCCTCGGTGCGACGACGGCGTTGATGGTGATCGTCTCGGTGGCGGTCAGCGTCGGCGCGCCCGCGATCGCTGCCGCCTATACGCACGACCTCGCGGTGCAGCGAATAACGGTAGACGCCTTGTTGCTCGCGGCGTGGCTGTTCTTTATCGCCGACGGGCTGCAGGTCGTGGCGGCGCAGTCGTTGCGGGCGCGTGGCGACATCTGGCTGCCCGCCGCGACGCACTTTTTCAGCTATATCGCGGTGCTGCTGCCGGCGGGGTATGTTGCGGCAATGACGATGCGGCTCGGGGTCGACGGCATCATCTGGGGAATTACCGCCGCCAGCGTCATCGCAGCCACGCTGCTGCTCGGGCGCTTCGCGTGGCTGTCGCGACGGGCGGCGGGCTAGCCCATCAGGCTTTCATACCGCTGCAGGTGATAGTCGACGCTGCCGAACTGGCCTTCGATCATCGTGGCGCGTTTGAAATAGTGCCCGATCGCGAGTTCGTTCGAAATGCCGATACCGCCATGGATCTGCACCGCGTTCTGGCCGACGAACTTGCACGCGGTGCCGATCTTCGCCTTGGCGGCGGAGACATGCTTGCTGCGGTCGGCGTCGCCGAGGCGCAGCGTCGCCATCAGCGTCATCGATACCGCCTGCTCGACCTCCATGAACATGTCGACCATGCGATGCTGGAGGACCTGGAATTCGCCGATCGCCTTGCCGAACTGCTTGCGCTGCTTGGCATAATCGAGCGTGCCCTCGTGGAGCTTGCGGGTGACGCCGCTGGCTTCGGCGCACAGTGCGACGATCGCCTCATCGACGATCTGCTCGATCAGCGGCAAGGCTTCAGCGGCGGGTCCGACCAGCATGTCGGCCCCGACCGCGACATTCTCGAAATACACCTCCGAAGCGCGCGCGCCGTCGACGGTCGGGTAGTCGCGCCGGGTGATGCCCGCCGTCGTCGCCGGGATCAGGAACAGCGAGACGCCGCCGCGGTCGCGCTGCCCGCCGCCGCTGCGCGCGGTAACGAGCAGGTGCGTCGCGTACGGCGCGCCGTAAACTACTGACTTGTGGCCGCTAAGCACATAGCCGCCACCATCGGCGCGCGCGGTGCTGCGCAGGTCGGCGAGGTTGTAGCGCGCCTGCGGCTCGGCATAGGCGAACGCGATGACCGCGCTGCCGTCGATGATCTTCGGGATCACCGCTTCCGCCAGTGCGCCGCCGGTCGCCTTCAACGCGCCGCCGGCGATCACCACCGTCGACAGATACGGCTCAATGACCAGCGCCTTGCCGATCTCCTCCATGACGATCATGTTCTCGATCGCGCCGCCGCCGAAGCCGCCGTGCGCCTCCGAGAACGACGCGCCGAGGATGCCGAGCTCCTCGGCAAAGGCCTTCCACACCGCCGGACTCCAGCCATGCTCGCCGTTGACGACAGCCATGCGCGGCTCGAAACCGTAGTTCGCCGCGAGATAGCGCGAGACCGAGTCCCGCAGCATGGTTTGCTCGTCGGTGTAGTTGAAGTCCATGTTACTCCCCTTGGTTCTTGATGGTAGCCAATTCGGCGAGGCACATTGTTCGAAGCTCGTCGAGGTGGTCGTGGGCGGTACGCCACAGGATGGCAGGATCGATGCCGTCGTAATCGTGAGCAAGGAGGTTCCGCATCGCAGACATATTTCGCCACGGCAGTTGGCCGTTACGGCGACGCACTGCCGGATCAAGGCCTTTCGCACTTTCGCCGATATGCATCAGCCGAAACGCTGTTGCGTCGATCACGAGCCGATCGCGCTCAAACTCCGCCTGATCGTAGTCGCGTAGGTCGGTAGCTATCAGATCGGCTAACTCGATAATTCGCGCTGGCCGACCTGATATTCCGATCATTATTGAGGCGAATACCGTCGCGAACGAACGGTTCTCGAAGCTCGTGGCGGAGATTGCGGTCGATCAACACTCGGACATACATTCCGAGTTCATCCTCAAGATCGGCTTTAATGCCGCTTAGAGTCAGCAGGTCGAAGCGGGGATAGGCGTCGATATCGATATCGAGAAGAACGTCGATCTCGTCCGCGCCGTCCGGCCCTGCTCCCTCAAAAGGGCCAAGCACAGACATACCGGTCACGCCCGTACCGTTGAGCATCGGCAGCTGCCGGCGCAATCGGCTGATGGCATCGTCGCGGGTCATTCCTGCCCCTTACAGCCCCAGCACCAGCTTGGCGATGATGTTGCGCTGGATTTCGTTCGAGCCGCCGTAGATGCTGGTCTTGCGCATGTTGAAATAGGTCGGCGCGGCGCGGTGCGCGTAATCCGGCCCGATCGGGTGCTCGTTGTCGCCTTCGCCGAAGCCGCGGAAATAGGGCGCGCCGTAGTGGCCGACCGCCTCCAGCGCCAGCTCGGTGATGCGCTGCTGGATTTCGGTGCCCTTGATCTTGAGTAGCGACGATTCCGGCCCCGGACCCTTGCCCGACGATTCACCCGCCAGCGTGCGGAGTTCGGTGAACTCGAGCGCGGTCAGGTCAACCTCGAGTTCGGCCAGCTTCCGCTTGAAGAACGGGTTGGCGTACAGCGGTTCGCTGGTCTCGCCGAAGCTGTCGAGTTCGGTCTTGGCGACTTCGCGCAGCCGCTCGACACCGCGCTTCGAGGCGGCGACGCCGGCGATGCCGGTGCGCTCGTGCGCGAGCAGGAACTTGGCGCAGGTCCAGCCCTTGTTCTCCTCGTAGACGCGGTTCTCGACCGGAACCTTGACGTTCTCGAGCCAGACTTCGTTGACCTCATGCTCGCCGCCCAATGTGATGATCGGGCGCACCGTGATGCCGGGCGTCTTCATGTCGATCAGCAGGAAGCTGATCCCCTCCTGCGCCTTCGCGGTCGGGTTGGTGCGAACCAGGAAGAAGCCCCAGTCGGCATGCTGCGCCAGCGTCGTCCAGGTCTTCTGGCCGTTGACGATGTAATAGTCCTTGCCGCCCTCGGTGACGCGCTCGGCCTTGGTCCGCAAATTGGCGAGGTCCGAACCGGCGCCGGGCTCCGAATAGCCCTGGCACCACCAGTCGTCGCCCGACAGGATGCCGGGCAGGAACTTGGCCTTCTGCTCGGGCGTCCCGAAGGTGTAGATCACCGGGCCGACCATGCTCAGCCCGAACGGCAGCAGCCGCATCGCGTCGGCGCGGGCGCTCTCCTCGCCCCAGATATAACGCTGCACCGGCGTCCAGCCCGGGCCGCCATACTCCTTGGGCCACGCGACGCCGGCCCAGCCCTGCTTGCCGAGGACGCGGTGCCAGCTGAGGAAATCTTCCTTCGACAGCTCCTCGCCCTCGGCCTGCTTGTCCTTCAGGTGCGCCGGATAGTTCTCGGCGATGAAGGCGCGAGCCTCGTCACGGAAAGCGATATCTTCGGGCGAGAAGTTGAGATCCACGGCGCATGCTCCCAAGGTTGACGTTTACGTTAACACGGTCGCGCTCGCGGCGGCAAGCGACAGTGCGTCACGCCGATGGTTTGCGCGGTGTGGTTTGCGCGATGAAGCAGGTTCCGGCGTCCTGCGCCTTGCCGTCGGGGGTGCGCGCGTCGGCGAAACGCGCCGTGGGCTGGCGGGTTACGGCATCGGGGTAGAAATACAGGTCGAGGATGCACTGCGGCTTCGCGAACTGCAGCTGGTGCGCCAGACCTTCGCGGCGGTCGAGCGTCGGCGTGCCGAGCAGCTGCAGCGCCGTCGCTTCGGGTTTGCCGATGACACGTTCGAGGCCGGGGATCGGTGCGAACACCACCGGCTTGGGGACAAGCGCAACCGGTTTGGGAGCTGTGGCGCAGGCGGCCAGCGCGAGCAGCAGGAGCGGGGCGTAACGCATCAGGACAGATTCCTCGGACGATCGGCGTAGGCGCGGTGGAACAGGTGCGTCGCCATTCCCGCCCCGACCAGCGGCGCGACGAGGTTGACGACCGGCACCGCGAACAGCCCAGCAGCGACCAGCCCCGCCTGCCAGCGCAGATACGGGTGTGCGGCGATCCACGGCGCGACCTCGGCAGCGGGCAGGTGGCGGACCGCGACCATCTCGAGATAGGCGCGGCCGAGCAGCCAGCCATTGAGAACGACGAACAGCAGCAGCGGGCCAACGCCGGTGATCAGCAGCACCAGATAGAACGGCAGCGCAAGCAGGTTCCAGAGCAGTAGCCGTGCCGTCGCACCGAGCCCGAGGCGAAGTCCGGTGACGATACCGACCGGGCGCGCGGCGCCGCCGGGGTAATACCGCGCCTCGACGGCCCCGATGACCTGGTCGAGCCAGATTTCGGCGATGCCGGTGGCGGTCGCGGCGAATAACGGGATGAACACCGGCAGGATCAGCAGCGCCCCGAGCAGCGCGCCGCCGTCGGCCCACGCGCTCGCCGCCCAACCCGGCCAGCCGCTGGTGTCGAGACCGGCAAGCAGCCGCTCGCAGCCCCACCACAGGCCTGCAAACAGCAGCACGGTCAACGCCAGCGCGCGGCCCAGCACCTTGCGGTGGACGGGGTCGCGCAGCTGCGCGAAGCTCAGGACGAGGGCGGTTGCCATCGGACCGGTGTAGCGTGTTGCGGCGCGGGGAGCGAGCCGCTACCGGGTGGCCGCGACTCAATCCGGGACGATACGATGACCGATGCCTCGACCACCGTCAGTGACGGGGCCCGCTATGACGTGCTGGCGATCGGCAACGCACTGGTCGACGTCATCGCGATCGGCGAGCCGGCGTGGCTGGCATCGAACGACATTCCCAAGGGCTCGATGCGACTGATCGGGGCGGACGAAGCCGAGCGGCTGTATGCGCTGATGGCGCCGGGGCGCGAGATCTCGGGCGGCTCGGCGGCCAACACCGTCGCCGGGGTCGCGGCGATGGGCGGCACTCCGGCATTCGTCGGGCGAGTCGCCGCCGACCAGCTCGGCGAGGTGTTCGCGCACGACATCCGCGCCGCGGGAGTCCATTTTGCGACGGCACCGCTGCACGACGGCCCGCCGACCGGGCGCTGTCTGGTGTACGTCACGCCCGACGGCGACCGCACGATGAGCACCTATCTCGGCGCGACGCAGGAGCTGAGCGAGGCCGACATCGACGCCGATACCGTCCGCGCCTCGGCGATACTCTACCTCGAAGGCTATCTGTGGGACCCGGCAGCCCCACGCGCGGCGATGCGCAAGGCGATCGAGATCGCGCGCGGCGCGGGCCGCAAGGTCGCGCTGACCTTGTCCGACGTGTTCTGCGTCGACGGCCACCGGGCCGACTTCCGCGCGCTGCTCGGTAGCCATGTGGACGTCATGTTCGGCAACGAGAACGAAGTGCTGGCGCTGTTCGAGACCGCCGACCTCAACGCCGCGATGGACGCGTTGGCGGCGCGGGCGACGATCGCGGTGGTGACGCGCTCGGAGAACGGCGCGGTGGTGCTGGCGAACGGCGAACGCCACGCGGTGGCCGCCGAGCCGGTCGGCGCTGTCGTCGACACCACCGGCGCGGGCGACCTGTTCGCCGCGGGCTTTCTCAGCGGCTTGGTCCGCGGTCGTTCCTTGCCCGACTGCGCCCGGCAGGGGGGCATCGCGGCGGCGGAGATCATCTCCCATTATGGGGCCCGCAGCGAGCGGAATTTGCGCGCGTTGGTGGATGAGAAACTCGGGTAGGCGAGCCTATTGGAGTGGCGCGACCGCCGACATACCGTCGTCGCCTGATTCGAGAACGCCGCGCGCGACGTTCGAGCGGGTGCGCCCATACAGGAAGTAGATAACCAGTCCCACCGATGCCCAGCCGGCGAATAATTCGAGCGTGTAGTTCGACAGCGAGAAGAACAGGAAGGTACACCCTACCGCTGCCAGCGGGGCCGTGACCCAAACCACCGGCGCGCGGAACGGCCGCCGCCGCTCGGGATCGCGGACGCGCAAGACCAGCACCCCGACCGCGACCGCGAGGAAGGCGAGCAAGGTGCCCGAGTTCGAGATATCGGCGAGCGATTCGACCGGAAAGACCGAGGCGAAGAGCGCGACGAACACGCCGGTGATCATCGTGATGATATGCGGCGTGTGGAAGCGTGGATGGATGCGTGACAGCACCGGCGGCAGCAGTCCGTCGCGCGCCATGACGAAGAAGATGCGCGTCTGGCCGTACATCAGCGCGAGAATGACCGACGGCAGCGCGATGCCGGCGGCAATCGCCAGCAGATTGCCGGCCCACGGAAAGCCGATCGCCCGCAGGACATAGGCGAGCGCCTCGTGCGACTGCGCCAGTGGCCCGGTCGGCTGCGCCCCGACCGACCCGGTCGCCCCGGCGGCGACCAGCATGTAGAGCACGGTGGAGACACCGAGCGCGCCCATCAGCCCGATCGGCACGTTGCGGTTAGGGTTGATCGTTTCCTCGGCAGCGGTCGACACCGAATCGAACCCGACGAAGGCGAAGAAGATCGTTGCCGCCGCCGACATCACACCGACCTTGATCATCGTCCCGGCCTCGATGGGATCGGGGATCTCGTGGCCGAAGAAACCGCGTGGCATGAACGGGTGGAAGTTTATCGAATGCATCAGGGGGAGGGCCAGCGCGAGAAACATGCACAAGGTGACGATCTTGACCATTACCAGCACGGCGTTGGCCCGTGCGCTTTCCTTGGTCCCGACGACCAGCAGGCTGGCGACGGCCAGACTGATGAATAATGCCGGCAGGTTGATCAACCCCGGTGCCTTGTCGAACGGTCCGTGGACAAAGGTATTGGGGATGATCACGCCAAAAAAGCGATTGGCCAGCCCGACCATATACCCCGACCAGCCGACCGCGACGGCGCTGCAGGCGATCGCATATTCGAGCACCAGCGCCCAGCCGACGATCCACGCCGTGACCTCACCAAAGGTCGCGTAGCTGAAGGTGTACGCCGACCCCGATACCGGTATCATCGCGGCCAGTTCGGAGTAGGCCAGCGCGGTCAGAAAGCAGACCAGCCCGGCAATGGCGAAGCTGATCATCATCGCCGGCCCGGCCTTGGTCGCGGCAGTCGCGGTCAGCACAAAAATACCGGTGCCGATCGTCCCGCCGATGCCGAGCATAGTCAGCTGGAACGGCCCGAGGCTGCGCGTCAGCGGTTTCTTTTCAGCGGTGGCGAGGATGTTATCGAGCGACTTGATGCGCCAATTCATGCAGACTTCCCCTTGCGGAAGCAAAACGCCCGAACGGCGGTCGGCCTCGATATGATGCCGTACCGTGCCGTGTTCGCAGCGTAGCGGTCAAGGGGCGACTGGCGGCACCGTGCCGCTGGCCGCTCGCTTGGACCCGGAACGCCGGTGCCGCGTTCGGCAAGCGTAGTTGAACGATGTACTTCAATCCCCGAGACAATCATGCCGCTTCGTCACGCCCTGATCGCGCTTACTCTGCTGACCGGCCCCGCTGCGGGGTATTCCGCGCCGACCGATGCCGATCGCAGCTTCCTGATGGACGAGGTCACCCGGATCAACTCGGCCGACGAGAGCAGCTTCGCCAAGGAGGCGAAGAACACCAGCGATCCGCAGATCAAGGCGTACGTCCCGAAGTTCGCCAGCATGGACGCCAAGCACGAGCAGATGGGCGAGGCGCTGAAGTAAGGCAGGCAATTACCCAACCCGCTCACCCCGAGCGAGTGGTAGGAGGGCGAGCGGGTAGGTGGACAAAAGATAGCAGGTATGGATCGACGCATGACACGACCACCGTTCCACCTCGCCTTCCCGGTTCACGACATCGCCGCGGCGCGCGCCTTCTACGGCGGCGTACTCGGTCTGGCCGAGGGCCGCAGCGCGCCGACGTGGGTCGACTACGACTTCTTCGGCCACCAGCTCGTCGCGCATCTCGACCCGCGCGCCGGCGAGCGTCCGGCGCATCGCAATCAGGTCGACGGCGATGCGGTGCCGGTCCCGCACTTCGGTGTCGTTCTCGGCATGGCGCAGTTCGACGCGCTGGCTGGGCGGCTGACCGCGGCGGGAACCGCGTTCGTCCTCGCGCCGCATATCCGCTTCAAGGGCCAGACGGGCGAGCAGGCGACGATGTTCCTGCTCGATCCGTCGGGCAACGCGCTCGAGTTCAAGGCGTTCGCCGACCTCGGCCAGCTATTCGCGACCTGAGCTATTTCACCCCGATGAACGGCAGCGGGGCCGCGCCGCCGGTGTAGGTCGGCAGCCGCCCGTCCCATTTCTCGACGGCGCGCAACGTGACGATCTCGGGGTTGGTGCGGATCGCCTCCGCCTCGACCTGGATCGACTTGGCATCGCCCTCGGCCTTGGCGACGCGCGCATCGGCATTGGCGCGCGCCGTCGCGATATTGGCCTGTGCCGCCAGCGCCGCCTGCTCGTTGGCGATCTTGGCGTTGATCTGCGCCAGCACCGCGTCGGGGACAATGATATTGCCGGCCCAGTATAGCTGTTCGACCTGCAGGCCGACGGGGGTGAAATAACGCTGCACGTCCTTTAGTGCCTCGTTGACCAGCGCCGCCTTTTGCGGACCATAGATCTGCTCGACGCCGAGCTGCGAGGCGCGCTCGACGATGGCGTTGCGAATGGCGTTCCGCAGCGGCCCGCTGATGATCGCATCCATGTCGGCGCGGTAGCGCTGGAACAGGATCGGCGCGCGCGTCGGGTCGACATGATAGGCGACGGCGATATCGGCGCGCAACGCGAGGCCATTCTTGTCCTGGAAGTTGAAGCTCTCGTCGATAGTGTTCTGCTCGGTCTTCGACGAGGTCCAGCTGTAGGTCCGCGTGAATACCGGATATTCGTACAGATTGACCCCTGGCGGGGCGAAGTACCAGCCGACCGGCAGGGCCTGGCTGACGACGCCGGCATCGGTGCCGATGTTGTTGACCCGAATGCCGACATAGCCGGGAAGCACCCGGAAGAACGCATGCTGCAGGAACACCGCACCGAGCGCAAACGCCGCGAGCCCGCCGGCAATATAGCCGACGCGGCGCAGCGGCGCGCGCGGCGACCGTACGGAAACGGCGGTGCTGTCGTAATCACTCATGGTCGGGCTCCCCCAAAGGCGATGAAGCGCCACAACCGCGGCCCGCCCCAAGCCACGATCGCGGGAACGCCGAGATACACCAGCATGGCCAGCAATGTCCCGCCGTCGCGGTGCGCGTTGAGCAGCGCCGGTCCACCGAACAGGAGGAGCCATAGTGCCGCGATCAGCGCCGACCCGGCGACGATCAGCGCGGCAAAGCGTTGAAGCCCGGTTGTCATGCTGTGCTGCTACCCGCGCCCATATCGCATAAAATGGCGATTGACAGGCGGCGCGGCAAGGCGCGCCTGACGGGAAGCTGCGCCGCGCCGATGCGCCTCACCATCGCAGCCGGGACTTGACCGACGGCTGGCGTTTGCCGCGGCGATGATTAGGCTAGGGCATTGCAATTTCACCGCGGGAGCCGTGTGCGCCGATGAAAATCCATCGCAGCTCTGGCATTTTCATGATGCTCGTCGCCGCCTCGCCGGCGCTGGCGGCCGAGACATCGGTCGCGGTCGCGGCTAATTTCACCGAACCGGCGAAGCAGATCGCCGCAGCGTTCCACAGGTCGACCGGCTACACCGCGACGTTGAGTTTTGGCGCGTCCGGGGCGTTCTACACGCAGATCACCCACGGTGCGCCGTTCGAGGTCTTCCTGTCCGCCGATGCCGACCGGCCGAAGCAGGCCGAGCGCGACGGCCTGGCGCTCGCGGGCAGCCGGTTCACCTATGCCGTCGGGCGGCTAGTGCTTTACTCGGCGACGCCCCGCCTGGTCGACGACCGTGGAACGGTGCTCAGGCAGGGCAGCTTCGCGCATCTCGCCATCGCCGATTCCCTCGCCGCACCGTACGGCGCGGCAGCCGTCCAAACCATGCAACGGCTCGGGGTCGCGACGGCGCTCGCCCCGAAACTGGTCACCGGCAGCTCGATCGCGCAGGCGTACCAGTTCGTCGCGACCGGTGCGGCCGAACTCGGCTTCGTCGCGCGAAGCCAGGTGATCAATGTGACCGGCGGATCGCGCTGGCTAGTGCCCGAAGATCTACATGCGCCCATCGAGCAACAGGCGGTCGTGTTACGGACTGGCGCGAACAACGCGGCGGCGGCGGCGTTCGTCGTCTTCCTGAAAAGCCCGCAGGCCACCGCCATCATCAGGCGCTTTGGGTATGATGTGCCGCGGGCGAACTGCACAGCCGTTCCGCGCGCCGCAGGTAGCGAACAGGCACATCACCGAGCCGCCCGAAGCTAGGCTACACGCTCGTCACTAGGCAGTCCCGCACGGCGTTGTATACAGCGCTGATGCCCGGACCATCGCCACCGTACAACTGGCCGGCCCGGCGTTGAGGCTGGTCGTCATCACCACGGTCGAGCTGGCGGCGATCACGACGCTGCTGCTGCTGCTGATCGCGACGCCGCTGGCGTGGTGGCTGGCGCGCTCGGCGCGGTGGTGGAAGGAGGTCATCGGTGCGCTATCGGCGTTGCCGCTGGTGCTGCCCCCGACGGTGATCGGCTTCTACGTCCTGATCGCGCTCGGGCCGGCGAGCCCGCTGATGGCGGTGCTGCACCCGTTCGGCATCCGTACGCTGGCGTTCAGCTTCACCGGGCTCGTCATCGGTTCGCTGTTCTACTCGCTGCCGTTCGCGGTGCAACCGCTGCGCACCGCGTTCGAGGCCGTCGGCGACCGCCCGCTCGAAATCGCCGCAACGCTCGGTGCCGGACGGTTCGACCGGTTCTGGACGGTCGGCATGCCGCTGGCGCGGCGCGGCTTCATCTCGGCGGCGATCCTGGTCTTCGCGCATACCGTCGGCGAGTTCGGCGTCGTGCTGATGATCGGCGGCAACATCCCCGGCCGGACCGAGGTGCTGTCGACACGCATCTACAGCCTCGTCGAGAGTTTGCAGTTCGACGCCGCGCACCGGATCGCCGCCGGGCTGGCGCTGTTCGCTTTCGCCGCGCTGCTGGCGCTGCTGCTGGTCGAGCGCCGTATCGGCAATATGCAGCCGTGATGGCAGCCCGCATTTCAGTGCATTTGGCTGGCAGACTGGGGCCGAATTTCACGCTTGATGTGGATTTTGATACACCTGCGACCGGTGTCACCGCGCTGCTCGGACCGTCGGGATCGGGGAAGACCAGCGTGCTGCGCGCGCTCGCCGGGCTCGACCGGCACGCCGGCACCGTGCGCTTCGGCGATCAGATCTGGCAGGACGGCGCGACCTTCGTGCCACCGCCGCACCGCCGCATCGGCTATGTCCCGCAGGGGCCGAGCCTGCTGCCGCACCTGAGTGTCGCGGGTAACCTCGATTATGCCGTGCGCCGCGCTCACCCGGGACGGTTCGAGCGCGCCGCAATCATCGACCAACTCGGCATCGGCGCGCTGCTGAGCCGCCAACCGGCGCGGCTGTCGGGTGGCGAGGCGCAGCGCGTCGCGCTTGCCCGGGCGCTGCTCCGTCAGCCGCAATTGCTGCTGCTCGACGAGCCGCTGTCGGGGCTCGACGGCGAGGCGCGGGATGCGCTGCTCGGTCAACTGGCGGGGCTACTCGGCGAGACCGCGCTGCCGGTGCTCTATGTCACGCACGATCCTGGCGAGGCCGCACGGCTGGCGGCGCGAACGGTGCGGCTGCAGCGTGGGCGTGTCGTCTAGCCGGTATTGCGCAACCCCGCCGCGATGCCGTTGATCGTCAAATGGATGCCCTCGGCGATGCGCGGATCGGTGTCGCCCGCGCGTCGCCGCCGGATCAGGTCGATCTGCAGCGCGTTCAGCGGGTCGATATACGGCAGCCGCAGCTGGACCGCCTGCTGCAGCTGCGGCTGACGGTCGAGCAGCTCGCGCTGGCCGGTAAGTTCGAGCAGCTGGTCGCGCGTCCGGTTCCAGCCGTCGACGATCCGGACGAAGACGCGCTCGCGCAGCGCCGGGTCGGGCACCAACCCGGCATAGCTCGCGGCGATCGTCATGTCGGATTTCGCCAGCACCATCTCAAGGTTGGACAGCGTCGTCTGCATGAACGGCCAGCCGGCGACCATCTCGGCGAGCAGCCCGCGGTCGGCAAACCCCGCCAGCGCTTCGCCGGCCCCGTACCAGCCGGGTAGCATGACGCGGGCCTGCGCCCAGCTGAACACCCAGGGGATCGCGCGCAGGTCCTCGATCCGGTCGGACTTTGTGCGCGACGCCGGGCGGCTGCCGATGTTCAGCTCGGCGATCTCGGTGATCGGCGTCGAGGCGCGGAAATAGGCGTTGAAGCCGTCGGTTTCGTACACCAGTCCGCGGTAGGCGGCGCGCGCCGCGGCGCTGATCCCGGCCATCGCGGCGTAGAAGCGTTTGAGCTCGCCCGCGGGTGCCGCCGTCGGCTGCAGGCTGGCGAGCACCGTCGCGGCGGTCATCGTCTCTAGGCTGGCCGCTGCGGCCGCCGGCGTGCCGTATTTCGCCGCGATGACCTCGCCCTGCTCGGTGATGCGGATGCGTCCCCCGACCGAGCCCGGCGGCTGCGCACGAATCGCGTCGAACGCCGAGCCGCCGCCGCGCCCGACCGCGCCGCCGCGGCCGTGGAACAGCTGCAGCCGCACATCGCGCGCCGCGAACACCTCGACCAGCGCCAAGGCTCCCGCGTGCAGCGACCAGTTTGAGGTCAGATAGCCGCCGTCCTTGTTGCTGTCCGAATAGCCGATCATCACTTCCTGATGACCGCGCGTCGCCGCCAGCGATTTCGCCTTGGGCCGGTCGAGGAAGTCGCCCATGACCTGCGGCGCGGCTTCGAGGTCCTCGATCGTCTCGAAGAGCGGCACCGCCATGATCTCGCAGGTCGGCACAACGCCGGGCCGGTACAGCCCGACCTCCTTCAGCAGCAGATAGACTTCGAGCAGGTTGGCGACGCCGCTGGTTTTCGAGACGATATAGGCGCGGATCGACTCAGGCCCGAAGCGCGCGTGCGCCGCGGCGGCAGCGCGCAGTACCGCGACCTCGCTCAGCGTCTCGGCGCTATACTCGGCATAGGGGTTGAACAGCAGCCGCCCGTGGCTCAGCTCGGCCCCGAGCAGCTCGACGCGGGCGGCCTCGTCGAGCGCGGCGTAGGCGGGAGCGACCCCGGCGATACGCAATAACTCGGTGACGACGCGGGCGTGGACATCGGCGTTCTGGCGCAGATCGAGCGTCGCGAGATGGAAGCCGAACGTCGCCACCGCCCGGCGCAGGTTCGCGAGGCGTCCTGCGGCCAGCGCCGCGCCGCTATTTCGGGTCAGCGATGTCGCGACCACGTCGAGGTCGGCCAGCAATGCGGCGGCGCTGGCGTACGCCGTTTGCGCCACCAGCGGCGGCAGCGGCGGTCTCAGCCCCGTCAGCGTCGCGAAGCTCGCCGCCGCGCGCGCATAGATGCCGGTCAGCGCACGCCGGTACGGCTCGTCGGCGCGCGACGCCGAGGCATCGCCCGACGCCGCCGCCAGCGCCGCAAGTTCGGGCGACACCGCCGCCATCTCGGTCGAGATCGACAGCTCGGCCCCGAGTGCGTTCAGCTCGGTGAGATAATGCCCGAGGGCGACGCCGGCGCCCTTCGCCAGCGCAATCTCGAGCGTCCGCGCATTGACATTGGGATTGCCGTCCCGGTCGCCGCCGATCCAGTTGCCGGGGCGCAGGAAGCTCGGCAAGCCCCTACCGGACAAAGCTTCGCCGAACAGCGCCTCCCAGCCCGCGTAGAGCGCCGGCAGCGCCGGGATGAAGCTGGTGTTCAGATAGGAGAGCGCGCTGTCGATCTCGTCCTCGACGACCGGCTTCACACCGCGCAACGGCCGCGTCTGCCACAGGATGGTGATCTCGCGCATCAGCGCCGCCTCGATGTCCGCACCATTGTCTCGCGCGACCATCAGCGCTTCGATCGCGGTTTCGCGGTCGATCATCGACTTGCGGCGGATCTCGGTCGGATGCGCGGTCAGCACCGGCGCGATCAGGGCATTGCTCAGCAGCCCGGCCACTTCGGCAGCAGGCACTCCGGCGGTCTCCAGCTCGGCCACGGCGGCCGTTACCGACGCGGTCATCGGTACTACGGTACGGTCCTCGGCAAGATTCGCCAGTCGCGAGAACAGCAGGAAGCCGCGAATGAAGCGCAGCGCCTCATCGAGGCTGAGCTGGCCGAGCTGCGCCGATAACGCCGCTTCGGCGGTTGCTCCCGGACGCCGGTGCGCGTCGACCGAAGCCTGGCGCACCGCCTCGATCGCGTCGAAGACATGTCCACCGTCGGTCGCCCGAATGACGTCGCCGAGCAACCGCCCGAGGTACCGCAGATCGGCGCGCTCCGACCGGTCGTCGCTGGCTTCGTCGTGCACGGCTCGGCTCCGATGCTGCAGGTGCGAAGTCCTGCTCTAGCCGATCGCCTACTGGCTCGCTATCTGATTAGGGTGAACAGCTTCTCCGTCGCCTCCTGGAATATCAACTCGGTGCGTTTCCGGATCGAGCTGGTCGAGCGGTTCCTGCTGCAGCATGCGCCGGATGTGCTGTGCCTGCAGGAGACCAAGGTCATCGACGACCATTTCCCGCACGCGATGTTCGAGCGGCTCGGTTACCACCACCGCCTGATCAACGGTCAGCGCATGCACCACGGCGTCGCGATCGTCTCGAAGCTGCCGCTGATCGAAGCGCGGCGGCACGATTGGCAGGACAACGGCGAGGCGCGCCACATCGGCGCGCGGCTGCCCAGCGGCGTGCTGGTCGAGAACGTCTATGTGCCCGCCGGCGGCGACCTGCCCGATCCCGTGCTCAACCCGAAGTTCGCGCAGAAGCTGGCGTTCGTCGAGCGTATGACGCGCTGGTCGGAGGCGTTGCGGCAGGACACCATCATCGTCGGCGATTTCAACATCGCGCCGCTGCCGTGCGACGTCTGGAGCCATACCGCGCTGCTCAATGTGGTCAGCCACACCCCCGTCGAGGTCGACGCGCTGGGCGGCTTGGCGGCAAGCCACGGTTGGGTCGACCTCGGGCGGCATTTCATCCCCGCGCCCGAGCGGCTGTATACGTGGTGGAGCTACCGCGCCGCCGACCATACCGCCTCGGACCGCGGTCGCCGGCTCGATCACATCTGGGCCTCGCCCGCATTGGCCGCGTGTGCCACCGGCTTCCAGGTGCTCGAACCGGCGCGCAGCTGGGCGAAGCCGTCCGACCACGTCCCGTTGATCGCACGCTTCGCGCTGTAAGCTCAGAGGAGGTCGGCGGCCATCCCGCAGTCCTTGCTGCCGAGCCCAATCGAGCGTCCCTATCGCGTCAACATGCTTTCCAGGCGGCCGGGCGCTTGGCGACAAAGGCGGCCATGCCTTCCTTCTGATCCGCGGTGCCGAACAGGCCGTGAAACAGCCGCCGCTCGAACACCACGCCCTGATGGAGCAGCGTCTCGAACGCGGCGTTGACCTGTTCCTTGACCGCGATTGCGGCGAGCGGAGCCTGGGCGGCGATCGTCGCGGCAAGCTTCATCGCTTCGTCGACCAGCTCGCCCGCCGGGACGACGTGCGCCACCAGCCCCGAGCGTTCGGCCTCGGCGGCGTCCATCATTCGCCCGGTCAGGCACATCTCCATCGTCTTCGCCTTGCCGATCGCGCGCGCCATTCGCTGGCTGCCGCCCATGCCCGGCGTCACGCCGAGCTTGATCTCGGGCTGGCCGAACTTCGCGGTGTCGGCGGCGACGATCAGGTCGCACATCATCGCCAGCTCGCAGCCGCCGCCGAGCGCGAACCCGGCGACCGCCGCGATTACCGGCTTGCGCGTCGCCGTCACCCGGTCGTAGCCGGCGAAGAAATCGCTGCCGTACATGCTCGCAAAGTCCTGGTCGGCCATCTCCTTGATGTCGGCCCCGGCCGCGAACGCCTTTTCGTTACCGGTGATGACAGCGCAGCCTTGGCCCGCGTCGGCGTCGAACGCGGCGAGCGCGGCAGTCAGGTCAGCGAGGACCTGGGCATTGAGCGCGTTCAACGCCTGCGGGCGGTTGAGGCGGATCAGCGTAACGCGCCCGGTGATTTCGACGAGGATGGTTTCGTAGGTCATCGGGCAGCTATGCCATGGTCGGGATGACGAAACTCGCATCGGCTGCGATGCTGCCACTCTCCATCGACGGCCAGCGCTGGGTCACCGTCTTCACTTTGGTATAAAAGCGTACGCCCTCGGGACCATGGATGTTGGTATCGCCGAATGCCGAGCGCTTCCACCCGCCGAACGTATGGTACGCCACCGGCACCGGGATCGGCACGTTGATGCCGATCATGCCGACCTCGACGCGGGCGGCGAACTCGCGCGCGGCAGCGCCGTTGCGGGTGAAGATCGCGACGCCGTTGCCGTACTGGTGTGCACTCGGCAGCGCGAGCGCCGCCTCGAAGCTATCGGCGCGGACGATCTGGAGGACGGGTCCGAAGATCTCCTCCCGATACGACCGCATCTCGGGCTTGACGTGGTCGAACAGCGTCGGCCCGACGAAGAAGCCGCCCTCGTGGCCTTGCAGGCTGAAGCCGCGACCATCGACGACGAGCTCGGCTCCCTCGTCGACGCCCATCGTGATGTACTCCTCGATTCGCGCCTTGTGCGCGGCGCTGACGACCGGGCCGTAATCGGCCTGCGCATCGGAGGAGACCCCAAGCCGCAGCTTGGCGATCGCGGGCAACATCGCCTCGCGCAGGCTGTTCGCGGTCTTCTCGCCGACCGGCACGACCACCGGCAGCGCCATGCACCGCTCGCCCGCCGACCCGAACGCTGCGCCGGCGAGATCGGCGACGACCTGATCGATGTCGGCATCGGGCAACACCACGCCGTGGTTCTTCGCGCCGCCCATCGCCTGAACGCGCTTGCCCGCCGCGACGCCGCGGCTGTAGACATAATGCGCGATGTCCGACGAGCCGACGAAGCTGACCGCCTTGATATCGCGGTGATCGAGG
>JANOOK010000101.1:0-2431 GCA_031421275.1 Sphingomonadaceae bacterium | reverse complement strand
GGCCCGGCTGGTGTTCCGCAACGACGACGAGCGCGGCCGCGCCCACCGCCTCGGCATCACCGACCTGAACCGCATCTATGCGCTCGAAGACCTGGCGCGCGGCGACACCATCTTCGCCGCCACCGGCGTCACCGACGGCTCCCTGCTGCGCGGGGTGAAAAACCGCCGCGACGGCACGGTGACGACACAGAGCGTGGTCATGCGCGCCTCATCGGGGACGGTACGCTGGGTCAGCGGGGAGCACCGCAAGGGGCCGCGGGGGTAGGGGCGATCTTAAGCGGCGCACGCGTTTAAAGACACGCAACCTCGGGCCACGCCTGCAGGCCAAGCTCGACGATGGTCAGCAGCGACGCCCGAGACGACCCGTCGCGTGCTAAAACCGACATGCCTTGCGTGATTGCCATGACAAGGCCCGCCAGCGCCGCTGCATGCGTTGACCGCGGTAGCACACCGGTCGATATGTCGCGCTCGATCCGGCTCCGAAGCTGGTCGCCGATCGTCGTGCGAATGGCGGTTACGGCATCCTGGACATCGGACGCCGCCGCCGACACGCCGGCAGTGGCGCTGGCGAGCAAGCACCCTTTGGGAGTCATACTCCCGGTATAGGCGATCGCAGCGGCGGTCAGCATCGTGCGAGCAGCGTCGTACGCGGTCGGCTCACCATCGATGGCCAGCGCCATCGCTTCGAGATCTCCGATATAACGGCGCGCCGCTTCGAGGAACAAGCGCTTCTTGTCCCCGAACGCGGCGTACAGGCTAGGCGCGGTCACACCCATCGCGGTCGTCAAGTCGACGATCGACGTCGCTTCATACCCATGACGCCAGAAGGTCAGCATCGCCTGCTCGAGCGCGGTATCGCGATCGAACGACAACGGCCGGCCGATCTTGCGTCGTGGCACATGGTCACCTTCTTCGACTTCCATAGTGAACGCTCCGAAATAAGTTGACGCCTGCCGGGTTTCATAGCATGACTTTCGTATCGAACACTAGGAAAGACAAGTCATGTCGCTTACCGATTTTCGCACACTTGGCCGCTCGGGCCTTGTTGTCAGCCCGCTTGCGCTGGGAACGATGACCTTTGGTCCGGGCAAATGGGGCGCGGACGAGCCGACCTCGCGGGCGATCTTCGACGCCTATCGCGCGGCTGGCGGCAACTTCGTCGACACCGCCGACATTTATTCCGGCGGCGAGAGCGAGCAGCTGATCGGCAAGTTCATCGCCGACAGCGGCACGCGCGATGAGATCGTTCTTGCTACCAAATTCGCGTTCAACGGCTCGGCAAGTCCGCTGGCCGCGACCCCGGCCGGCGGCGGCAATCCCCATGCGGGCGGCGCCGGTGCGAAGAATATCCACCGTGCACTCGATGCTTCGCTGAAGCGGTTGGGGACCGATTATATCGATCTCTATTGGATGCACATCTGGGACGGCGTCACCCCGATCGAGGAAATCGTTCAGACGCTCGGCGACTTGGTACGCGCCGGCAAAATCCGTTATTACGGGTTATCGGATGTACCGGCTTGGCTGGCGATGAAGGCTGCGACGATAGCGGCCGAGCGGCGCGTTCCCGGCCCGATCGCGATGCAGCTCGAATATTCGCTCGTCGCGCGCGACGTCGAAAGCGAGCATTTTCCAGCAGCGCGCGAGGCCGGCATGGGGGTTATGCCGTGGAGTCCGCTGGCCGGCGGTTTTCTATCGGGCAAATACCGGCGCGACAACACCGCCGATACCGGTCGGCTGAGCGGGGCAAACCCGTTCGGCAACACTAAGTTCGTCGACCGCAACTGGGATATCCTCGACGTGCTGAAGACGGTCGCCGACGAACTCGACCGGCCCGCGGCGCAGGTCGCGCTGGCCTGGACCTTGGCGCGCGCCGGCGTGGCCTCGACGTTGGTCGGCGCGAGCAAGGTAGCGCAGCTGGAGAGCAACATCGCCGCGACCGATATCCGGTTGACCCCTGATCAGCTGCATCGCCTCGACGAGGCCAGCACGGCGGCATCGGGGTTCACTTCAGGACTGGCGCAGCCATTTATCCGCCGGATGGTCTTCGGTGGCCATGACGTGGCGGGATGGAGCGAACAGCGGATCTGATCCCGCGGCAAGCTCCTGCATGGTGCCCGGCCGTCTTCTCGACTTGACAAAACGTGCCTTACCGGTTAGTTGCTGCTGCTCACCATGGGGCTGCTCCGTCTACATCACGTCTCCTTCGCCCTTTCGAACCTATGCGTAGCGTCCGATATTGGTCGGAAGGGCAATTCCCCAAGAGGGGCAGGGTCGTCAACTTCGTCAACTTTGGAATATTATTGCTGATCAGAATCTCGCCGATTCGCGCCGGAACATCTGTGCAACATCGCGCCGACCCGCTACACCCCCTCGCATGACCGCGCCCTTCAACATCACCCGTTCGGTCCTCGGGCAGCCGTGGGCGTGGCGG
>JANOOK010000100.1:0-10513 GCA_031421275.1 Sphingomonadaceae bacterium | reverse complement strand
TGTACCGCGTCACGCATCCGCGGCTGGCGCTGCAGCACCGCTTGAATGCCGGGACGATCGTCGAGGCGGGTGCGCTCAACGTCAAGCTCGGGCGGCGCGGTCGGTCGCTCGGCAAGGTCGAGGAATGGTTCGCCAGCCAGCTGCGGATCACCGACAGCTTCATGTTCGCCGGACTGACGCTCGAGGTCACCGGCTTCGACGGCCCCGACATGCTGGTCAAGCTCGGCAAGGGCGATCCGCGCGTGCCGACGTACGTCGGCGGCCGGATGCCGCTGTCGACCAACCTGGCCGCCCGAGTGCGCGGGCTGCTCAACACGCCCGAGCGCTGGAACGAGATGCCCGGCGACGTCCATGAATGGCTCGATATCCAGCGCCAGCGCTCGGTGCTGCCGGGGCTCGACGATCTGCTGATCGAGACGTTCCCGCGCGATGGGCGGTTCTTCATGGTCGCCTACGGCTTCGAGGGGCGGCTCGCGCATCAGACGCTCGGCATGCTACTGACGCAGCGCATGGAGGCGGCGGGGTTGCAGCCGCTCGGCTTCGTCGGCAGCGACTATATCGTCGCAACGTGGAGTTTGAAGCCGGTCGTCGACCCGCGGCCGCTATTCTCGCCCGACGTGCTCGAGGCCGAGTTGCGCGAATGGATCACCGCCTCACCGTTCCTGCGCCGTGCCTTCCGCGAGGTCGCGGTCATCGCCGGGTTGATCGAGCGTGTCCAGCCGGGGAGTGCCAAGACCGGCAAGCAGGTGACCTTCTCCGCCGACCTGATCTACGACGTGCTGCGCCGCCACGAGCCGGACCACCTGCTGCTGACGGCAGCATGGACCGATGCGCGCACCAAGCTCACCGACATCGCGCGGCTGGCGGCGCTGCTCGAACGCTCGGTGACGGCGCTGGTCCACCGCGACCTGCCGCGCGTGTCGCCGCTGGCGGTGCCAGTGCTGCTCGAAGTCGGCCGCGAGCGGGTGTTCGGCGAGGCCGACGAAGCGCTACTGCTCGAAGCGGATACGCTGGCGGCGGAGGCAATGCGGGTCGATTGAGAGTGCGGAAGGCGAATCGAAGGCGAGTCACTGCATGTACATTTCCTTCATGTTATGAATGGGTTAAACGATTCTCGGAAGCGTTAAATCCTACGCAGGATGATATTCCATTGAGCTGTCATCCCCGCGACAGCGGAGACCCATCTCCTGAAGCTGGCGGAGATGGGTCCCCGCTGTCGCGGGAATGACAGCTCAACTTGATATTGTCCTGCTCTAATGTAACCGGAACGGCACAATTGTCTAGCTCTTCCGCGATCAGGCTGACGCTGCCGACGGCGCATATCTGACGTCCACCCCCGCCCGGCGCAGCGCCGGTTGCGGGACTCGCGTCGCCAGCGCCAGCGCCTGCAACGCCGCCGGAAATAGCCCCAGCCCGGTCATCAACAGGGCGCGGCCGAGCGCCGTTTTCCCACCGCGCTGGAGCCAGCGGGCTCGCGCGACCTGCCAGCCGACATCGCGCCGCAGCCGCGCCTGATAGGCCGCCGCACCGCCGCCGCCCAGCACCGCCTGTGCCGCCAGCCGCGCCGAGTGCAGCGCGATCGACATGCCATCGCCCGAGAACGACGGGATCACCGCCGCCTGATCGCCGAGCCGGAATGCGCCGCCCGGATCGGCGCTCGCGACATAGCCGTACGGCACGCCGGCGATGGTCAGCGGACGCGCCAGGGTCGGCGTCGCGTCGCCCAGCCGCCGCGCGATGGCAGGTTGGTCCAACAGCGCCGTGATCAGGCCGCTCCAGCTATTGTCGGCTGCCGCGAAATACGCGGGCTCGACCAGCAGGCACAGGTTGACGACGCCCCCTTCGACCAGCTGCAACCCGGCATAACCGCCGTCGAACAGCACGACTTCGATAGTCCCTTGCAGCGCCTCGCGCACTGACGGCGATACCCGAAAATACTGCTTGAAGCCGATCAGCCCGTCGATCGTGCCGGCGGTATCGCGCTTTGCCCCGCGGACATCGTGCTTGCCGCTGGCGAGCAGCACGGTATGCCCGGCGAGCTCACCCGCGCTAGACGCCAGCCCGCCGGGAGTCAGCTCGCGCACGGTGACGCCGCGCTCGACCTTCGCCCCCGCCGCGGCGGCGTGATCGAGCAGGGCCTCGTCGAGCCGCCGCCGGGTCAGCCCGAGCGCGACGAATGGCAGCCGGGCTGCAGCCTCGCGCCCGCCCGATACCAGCCGCACCCGGTCGATGCACGCGCCCCCAAGCCGGGCCGTATCGAGCCCGAGCGCCGCCAGATGCGCCTGCGCCTCGGTCGACAGGAATTCGCCGCAAACCTTGTCATGCGCGCCCGCCGTGCGCACGAGCAGCAGCGGCCGCGCCCTGCCCTGCGCCAGCAATGCTGCCGCGGCAGCCCCCGCGAGCCCACCGCCGACGATGACGATACCGCTGCGGGTGCCGACGACGCTTTCGCTTGTGCTGTTCACTTCAGCCGCCCGACGCACAGGCGAAACGGGAAGTGCCAGCGCAAAGTCACCGAGTGCCGGTCGAGGCCCGCCGCCGCGATCAGCCGCTCCCAGTCGGCACGGCGGAAGCTGCGCGCCACCGACACCGGCCCGTCGTGGCGCACGAACGGGTGCCAGCGTGCCACCCATGACAGCGCCTTGAAGCCATAGAAGGCAAGCCAGTGCCGGTGCAGGTCGTTGACGAACCAGCCCTTGCGCGCCGTCGCCTCCATCCAGCGCAGGAATCGCACGACCTCCTCGTCGCGCATGTGATGCGTCACGAGCGAGCTGACGATATAGTCGGGCTGCACCGGCAACGGGTCGACGAAGACGTCGCCGGTGCGATAGTCGATCGCCATCGTCGCAGGTGTCGCTGCGGTAGCCGCGGGCGCACTACGCGGGTTGAGATCGACCCCGGTCAGCCCGGCGACAAAGCCAAGCCGCTTGGCCCAGCGCGCGACCGCGCGCAGCATGTCGCCCTCGCCGTAGCCGACATCGAGTAGCGTGAAGCGCTCCGCCGGCATCAACCGGCGCGTTGCTGCGGCCAGCCACGCCAGCGTCGGCGGCCGGGCGAGCGTTACCGTGTTGACCCGCGCGAGGTCCGCCATGCACGCGGCAAAACTCGCCGGCGTCACCGCATCGCCGTCCATCAGCTCGGACTCGGTCGAACGCGCCGCGAAGTTTCGCACTAGACGGTCTTGAACCGGAAGCTCTCCGCCGCCAGCCCGGGGCCGAACGCCACGCCAAAGCCGTCGGCGGCGCGCCGAACACTATCAAGGCCGCCATTACCGACGCGCGCCAGAATGCGTTGCAGCACGAACATCAAGGTCGCCGACGACATATTGCCGAAGTCGCGCAGCACCGACCGCGACCAGTCGAGCTTGTCCGCCGCGAGCTCGAAGCCGGTCTCGACCGCATCGAGGATCGTGCGCCCGCCTGCATGCACCGCCCACAGGTCGTAATCCGCCGCGCGCAGCCCGCGCAGCAGCCCGCGATCATCGTTGCGCTCGTTCTCGTATTTAAGCGCGCGCGCGATCTTGCCCGGAACCTCCCCCGACAGGTGCATGTCGAAGCCCTGATCGCCGACCCGCCAGGTGATCGCCTCGCCCGAATCCTCGATCGTCGTGGCGCGGAAATCCTTCAAGGCGATGCCGGTCTCGTCGGCGGTGACCAACGTCGCCGCGCAGCCGTCACCGAACAGCAGCATCGACAACAGCTGCTCGAGGTTGGCGGTCTGCTGGAAATGCAGCGTGCACAGCTCGAGATTGACCACCAGCACCCGCGCCGACGGGTCCGAGCGCACGAAATGATGCGCCAGCCGCAGCGAATTGACCGCCGCATAGCAGCCCATGAAGCCGACCCCGGTGCGCTCGACCCCCGGATCGAGCCCTGCCGCCTTGACGATCAGCTGGTCGATCCCCGGCGCGATAAAGCCGGTGCACGATGCCACTACCAGATGGGTGATGCGCTCGCGCTCGCCGTCGATGCCCATCGCGTCGATCGCCTGCATCGCCAGCCCCGGCGCGGTCTTCTCGAAGCGCGCCATCCGCGCCGCGGTGCTCGGGAACGCGCCCGGCGTGTAGAAGCCTTCGGTATCGGCGACGAAGCCGTCGGGGTTTTCGACCGGCTCGAAGAACGAATAGCGCCGCTCGATCGCCGACCGGCTTACCATGCGCCGGAACAGCGCCGCATCGCGCCGTTCGGTGATGAAACCCTGCACGAAGCGCACGAAGGCCGGATGCACGTCATTCGGCGGCACCGCAGTGCCGATCCGATTGATATGTGCAACTGCGGTCATCGACGTCTCCAAGATGCGAATTGACGCTAACGTGTGCCCCAACCGCTGAACAGCGCTTTAAGTTACGCTGCCGGGTTGGCAGCATGTCTGCGCTGCGGCACGATAGCGCGTATGGACGGGGACTTCAGCGGCATTGACTGCTTCACCGACGTGCCCGGGCTCAAGGTCGGCCACGCCCACGATGTCGTCGCGCGCACCGGCGTCACGGTGATCCTGCCCTATGCGGCGGTGGTGATGGCGGTCGATGTCCGCGGCGGCGGGCCGGGCACGCGCGAAACCGACGCGCTCGCGCCGCACACGCTTGTCGAGCGCGTCCACGCGCTGGTGCTCAGCGGCGGCTCGGTGTTCGGGCTGGCTGCGGCCGATGCGGTCGCCGTCGCGCTGTCGCGACGCGGTATCGGGTTGCGCGCCGGACCGCTGCCGATCCCGGTGGTGCCTTCGGCGATCCTGTTCGACCTCGCCAACGGCGGCGACAAGCGCTGGGCCGAGCCGCCCTACCGCGAGCTCGGCCGCGCCGCGCTCGCTGCCGCCGGCCCGGAGGATCGCAGCGGCGCCATCGGTGCCGGCCATGGCGCGCGGGCAGGCAGCCGCGCCGGCGGTGTCGGCAGCGTCAGCACCGCCGCGCCTGGCGGCTACCGCGTCGCCGCGCTGATCGCGGTCAACAGCTTCGGCGAGGTCTTCGCCGGAGCGCCACCAGATGGCCCGGTACCGATGCCGAAGCTCGGCACCGGCACCGGGCTTGCCGGGAGCGATGTCAGGGTACCCCAGAACACCTGCATCGGCGCGGTCGCGACCGACGCGCCGCTCACCCGTGCGCAGGCACAGCGGCTGGCGATCATGGCGCACGACGGTCTCGCGCGCGCGATCCGCCCGATCCACACACCATTCGACGGCGATACGCTGTTCGCGCTGAGCACGGCGCTGCCGGGGCTGGAGCCGGTCGATGCGGTGCAGCTGACTATTTTAGGCACACTCGCCGCCGATTGCGTCGCCGGCGCGGTGCGCCGTGCGGTCTTCGGCACCGGCAAGGACTAACGCGCTTTGGCACCTCCGGCCGCGGCACCGCCCGAGGTCAGCCTGGCAATACGCTCGAGCAGCATCCCGGCCGCGCGTAACGGCTGATCAACGTCGGTCCCGGCCGCAGCGGCTCGCGCCAGATCACCGGTAATGCTCTCGAGCTGGGCGCGCTCGTCGATCAGCTGACCGCTGAGCTTGTCGAGGCGGCCCGCCTCCAGTTGCGCGGTCGCGGTCGCGTCGCCGCCCGGGCGCGCCTGCGCCGCCGCAATAGCCCGCTGCGCTGCGGCCTGCTGAGCCCGCCAACGCTGTTCGAGCCCGTCGATATCGCGGGCGGCGAGCGCGAGCCGGGCTGCCGCGCCGCTCCTCACCGCGGCACCGGGAGCAGCCGTAACGTCCGCGCCGGCCGCGACCGGGACGTCTCCCGCGGGACGTGCCACTGGCACGGCTGCGGCGGCGACGCTGGCGTCGGTAACCACCGGACGTTCGACCGCCCGCTTCGACAAGCTTGGCCATCCGCTCCGGGGCGTCACCGCTCCCGCCGCGCAGTTCGCCAATGTCGCAAGCAGCAGGGGAGTGAGACATCGCATGGTGCCGGTCCTAACTGCCGCCCCAAGACCCTGCAAGCCGCTTGCATCGCGCCCAGCTTACGCTTACGACCCACTCGCTCGCGCCCGTAGCTCAGCTGGATAGAGCATCAGACTACGAATCTGAGGGTCGGACGTTCGAATCGTTCCGGGCGCACCAATACTTTCAATAGCTTACAAGTCTGTCACCGTGCTGGTTTTGCGAATTAGCACGGTGTTTAGCACGGTGGTTGCGGACATAGATCGACCTCGACATCGCGTGTAGGCGAATCAGGTTTTAAGCTTGTAGGCCTCCCCACCGGATTAGATCGCGCGTTGCATCTTAAGTTATCCGAGGTATTTTAGGTCAATCGCGATCTGCAGATAGTAGCGACGGGCCAGTTGCGCGGTCATCGGGGGCGACAGCCGCGGCGGTCGCGAGAGGCTCGCTTGACCCACAATGCGACATTCACGCCGTCCTGCCCGCTTCCCAAAAGCTGCCGCTTGTTCATGTCCGGAATTTGGCAACCGTCGCGTTCTAAAGCGACAATGAAGTTGCCCTTCGGACCACGCTAGTGCCTCGTCTCCGCCTCGTCGGCTTGAGGCCCCAGCTTGGCGATCCGCAACGCGATGCCGGCCCAAGTCGCGTAGCCCGCGCGGTCGTCCGCTTCGACCATCGCGTCCATCTTTATCGCGGCGACCACCAACGCGTTGTCGCCGTGCTGGGTCAGCTGCTGCCGGGCGCACTGCCACAGCCCCTTGTCGGAGATCGGCGAACCTAATGTCGGCAGAGGCTCCACGCCGGCTTGGCACCGGGCGTGCCGCACTTGGCAAACGCGCCTTTGACGACAAGGGCAAGGCCGGCGGCGTTGGCGCGGTCGCGGTGTCGGCGATCGTGTTTCTGCCAGCAGGGTTCTTCATGACCGGAACAAGCGCTCGTCTGCCGGCCGGAACCGTGATCAAGGGTTTCCTCGACGAAGACGTGCCTGTGGCATTTGCCGGCAACGATGCGCCGGTGCCTATCGTTGCCTCTGCCGCAATTTCCCCGGCTCCAGCCACCGTCAGCAATGCGGTTCACGCGCCTGAGCTGGTCAAGGTGGCGACGCCGCCTGGCCGGTGACCGAGGCGGTCAATTGTTAGGCCCAGATCACTGATGCACGTAAAGTGCGTCTGAGCGGCCAGACCGGCGAAGGAGCACTACGATGGACCTAAAGCTTGACGGGCGGACGGTCCTCGTCACCGGCGGCAGCCGAGGCATCGGGCTCGGCATCGTCAAAGCCTGTTTGTCCGAAGGCGCCCGCGTCGGCTTCACCGCGCGCGGTGCGGGGCCGCTCGAAGAGACGCATGCCCGGCTGGCGGCGATGTACGGGACCGATCGGGTGTGGTCGATGGCCGGCGACATGCGGGACAGCGCTGCAGTCGACGCCGCGGTGGAGGGAATCGAGCGCGAGCTTGGGCCACTGTGGGGCGCGGTGGCTAATGTCGGTCTCGACGGCGCGCCGTCTGGTTTCGACCTTGACGACGAGACGTGGTCAGCGGGGCTCAGTCAGAACCTCGACAGCGCGTACCGGCTGGCCCGATCCGTGCTGCGGGGAATGACGGCGCGCGGCGAGGGCTCGCTACTCTTCATCAGCTCGATCGCCGGACCGGCTGCACTCGGCACGCCGCTGACTTACGGTACGTCGAAGGCTGCCATGAACCAGCTCGCCAAGGAACTGGCGAAGCTGGCCGGGCCGAGCGGCGTCCGGGTCAACGTGGTTGCGCCGGGCAACATCATCTTTCCTGGCGGCGAGTGGGAGAAGCAGGTTGATGGGCCGCGCGGCGACAGCTGGAAGCGCTGGATCATGCGCGAGGTGCCGCAGCAACGGTTCGGAACGCCGTCCGAGATCGGGAGCGTCGCAGCCTTCCTGCTGAGCCCGCAGGCGAGCTTTATGACCGGTGCAGTCGTTCCGGTAGACGGTGGTCAGACGCGCTGACTCGGCGGTCACGCAGCCGGGAAAAAGCAGGGTCGGCTGATCGCCGGGCCAGAGGAGAGGAGCCTCGCCGCCGGCTTCAATGCACGTGCTTGCTCAGCATTTTGTGTGCTCCTGACTTGGGTGGTCCGCCAGCATACGTCCGTAAGTCGACGGCAGCTGCGTGGTCAGTTCGCGGCAGCGAGGACCCAGATGCGGCTATTCACCGTGGCTTAGGCGCTCCCCGAAATCCGACGCTGGTTCAGGTGATGCACTTCGGTTTACGGGGGCAGATTGCTGCGTCGGCTTCTGCAGGAGCTTGGCAAAAAACAGACAGTCGGAACAGAGCCGTTAGCGTTCCAAAGCAGCGTTTGGAACGCTAACGGCTCGTCAAACACATGATCTAACCCGCTTTATTCATGAGCTTTCCCGCTAGGGCTTCGCTGACCCGGTTTGAGGTTTAGCGACCTCGGCGGGTCGCAGTTTCTGGTGGCGGGGGACGGCGCGATTTCGGGTGTTTGCGGGGTTGCGGGGATGGGCTTGATCGGCGGCACGGCCGCGACGGCTATGGGCTGGCTTCGCGCAAGCTGACGGCGACATGGCGGAACAGCGCGGCATCGGGGCAGGCGCTGGCGAGCGCGACGCGGGTCGCGGTTTCGACGACCCGCGCGGCGACCTTGATCAGCCGCAGGCGGAGGGTGGCGAACTCGGCGGTTCTGAGCGTGGTGGTTTGCGGCAGCGCCTGGCGTAGGCGCCACATCAACCAGTAGGCCGCGGTGTGGAGGAAGAGCCGCATCTGGTTGACGTTGGCGGAGCGGCACGAGGTGCGGTCGCTCTTTAACTGGGTCTTGTGCAGCTTGATCAGGTTCTCGGCCTGGCCGCGGGCGCAGTAGAGCGTTTCGTAGATATGTTCGGCGCTGCCGGCCTTGAGCGAGGTGACGACGAAGCGGATATCGAGGCCGAGCGTGGTGGCCTCGATGCGCGCGACAACCCGGCGATCGGTTGCGCCCCAGCTCCTGGCCGCATAACGGGTCTCGGCATAGCGGCGCAGGACCGGCAACCCGCGGGTGGCACGGTCGACGCAGACCGCATCGGCGGCAGCAACAATGACCGGGTCGGCGTGCAGCGTCCGGTTGCCGGGAAGCCCGAACACATAATCGACCGTGTTGGCCTCACACCACGCCATGATCTCGGGCCGGCCATAATGACCGTCGCCGCGCAGGGTGATGCGGGTATTGGGCCAGTGTGCCTCGATACGCCGGTGCAGCCGACGGACGTGGCCGGCGATCTCGCCACCCGACGGTGTCTTGCCGGTGCGCAGCAGCATCGCCACCGGCCGCCCGGTCGCGGTGTCGTAAACATGGAGCGGCAGGAAGCAGCGCTCGCCATAATGGCCATTCCAGAACGACAGCTGCTGACCGCCGTGGACGACATCGACCGTCTCGTCGATGTCGAGCGTCACCGCCGCCGGCGGGGAGGGATAGCTGGCGCAATAAAGGTCGACCATGACGTCCATCATCCGCACCAACTCGCGCGTTGTCGGCGCGTTCTCCCAACGGCTCATCGTCGGTTGACTGGCCAGGCCGACAGCGCCGCCGGGCAGCTTGCCCGCCGCCAGCTTGAAGCCGGGATCGTGGCGCAGATAATCGAGATCATCGGCATCCTCATAGCCGCAGGCGATCGCCAGGATCCGCGCCTGCAGGATGTCGGCAACACCGTGGACGACACGGCTCTGGTCACGGGGATCGGCAATGCAGCCGGCCAGGTGCCCGGCGATGCCCATCGCACGCTCCGCCTGCGCCAGCAGCAGAACACCGCCATCCGACGTCAGCCGCCCGCCATCGAACGCCGCGGTCACTTTCTTGCGGCAAACCGCTGGGAATCCGAACCCGGCAACGCTATCCTCGGCCATGGCGGGCGTGGCACTTTCTGTCCAGGGTCAGAGGGTCGTCTAAGCAACCTTTCTCTACACCAAATCAGCAGGTTAAGATACGTTCGCCAACCCGAAACGCCCTGTCCGGTGAATAAGACGGGCTAGCTGGAGGCTTGTTAAAGCCGGGATTGTTGACCTTGAGCTTCTAACCTATCGATAGACGGATTGTTTTGATACTTGGCGGAGGCTGCCTTGTGGGGCGGTGATCGCCCCATATTGGGACCGACCGCTGGCGACAGCGGTGAGCATTTCACGGGTGGGCGAAACACGGTGAGCGCTGATCCGCTATCGCATCAAGATATGTACTCCGCACGAGGCAAATTTACCTTCCATGTAGCTGGGATTATTGACTGGCTGGCTTTCGATCCATGCATGTCGTGATTTCGGGCAATCTGCTGGGCCAAGCAAGTAAATGCCTGTAAAGCAGCAGTACCCTTTGGCAAATTCCGCTGAACCAGCTAAAGAGACATACATCCCGCAACCGTCTTGGCTCTCCACTGATTTACATCGGCTTGAGAAGCATGGGATGGACTCCAAAACGTAACACTTAAAACCGAAATACTGAAGAGAAAGAAGCGCATTTATCTTTCCTTACACCATACAATTGATACTTGTACCCAACAGACTTGTTCATTACCGTCTGCGTAGAGGCGCAGCCCGCTACCAGGCTCAAGGCCGCGATGCTGGCGAGTGTCATTTACGGCACCGGGGGGGGGGGGGGGGGGGGGGGGGGGGGGGGGGGGGGGGGGGGGGGGGGGGGGGGGGGG
>JANOOK010000099.1:0-4137 GCA_031421275.1 Sphingomonadaceae bacterium | reverse complement strand
GAGTGAGTTTGCCGCGACGGTCGCCAGCGGGGGTGCGGCGGCGCTGGTCAAGAAGCTGGGCGACATGGCGGCGGGGATGCGGAAGTAGACTAGGCGCGGGGTAAATGATGCGCTTTGCGCAATTCTTATCCTTAGCCTGATGAGTCCCCCTTGAACTCACATTCATGATATGCAGGCGTACCGGCTCCACCCGGGCTGACCGACGCCAGCAGCGCCGGCTTGAACACCAGCGCCGCGAACAGCGTCCACGCCAGCGAGATCATCAGCAGCACGCCCATGCTTGCGGTCCCCGGGTGGCTCGACAGCGCCAGCGCGCCGAACGCGATGCCGGTGGTCAGCGCGCTGAACAGCACGCCGCGCGCGAGGCTCGAGCCGAGCAGGTGCGGCTGGCCCTGCCGCCACGCCATGATCAGATAGATGTGGAACGCCACGCCGATGCCGAACATCAGCGGCAGCGCGATAATGTTGGCGAAGTTCAAAGGCAAGCCGACGACGACGCAGGTTGCCATCGTCAGCAGCCCGCTGAACAGGATCGGTGTCAGCGTCAGCACAACGTCGCGGACCCGACGCAGCACGATGAACAGCAGCACCGCGATCGACAGCAGCGACAGGATGCCCGCCTTGATGAACGCTGCGACGATCGTCTGCCCCGAATAGCGGATACCGATCGGCGTCCCCGTCGCGTGCGGCGCGACCGCCAGCACCTGATCCGAAAAGCGCGTCAGCGCGGCATTGTCGTTGGCGCGCGGGAACAGCTCGATGCGCGTCCGCCCGTCGGCAGCCTGCCAGTCGGCGACCAGCGTCGGCGGTACCTGCGCCAGCATCAGCGGGCCGGGCTGGAGCGCGGTGCGGATTTGGGCGAGCAGCGCTTTCAGCCCCGGGATGAGCGCATCGCTCGCACGAGCGCGGACCGCCGGGGGCGCGGCGGCGACTTGGGTCAGCGTCGATGCGAGCGACTTCGCCTCGGGTAGCGGCAGCTTAGCCATCGCCGCCGCAGTCGTGCGCAGGCTCGCAACGTCCTCCGCATCGCTCGGTGGCGGCGCAACGCTGACCGGGTTCAGCACCGTGTCGAGCAGCATCGCCGCGTCGTCGAGGATCGCCCGCGAGACGCTCTGGTCGCGCGGTACGAAGCTGGTCAGCGTCACCGCCTGCGCCACGTCGGGGAGCTTCGACAAGCGCTCGGCAAGCGCCGTGGCGACATCGGCATTCGGCGCGATGACCTCGATCGTGTTCGGCGTGTTGATCGGATCGCGCATCAGCTCGAGCACCGTCGCCATCGACTCGACGCGCGGGCTGCGCAGGTGCAGCGGGTTGAAATCGAAGCGCAGCAGCGGCACGGTCGCGAGGCAGATCGTCGCGACCACCGCCGCCGCGATCAAAATCGTCCGCCGACGGCGCTCGACGAACTTTTCGAGCCGTCCGAGCGCCGCTATCCCCGCCTCCTGCCCGCGCGCGGCGGGCCGCAGCACCATCAGCAGCGCCGGCAGCAGTGTCAGGCTGAGCACGAAGGCCACCGCCATGCCGACGCCGGCGATGACGCCGAGCTCCGAGACGCCGACGTAATCGGTCGGCAGGAAGGCGAAAAACCCCGCCGCGGTCGCCGCCGCCGCCAGCGCCAGCGAGGTGCCGAGCGCGGCTCCCGTGGCGGCGAGCGCAGCGGGCGGCGGCGCGGTCATGCGCTCCGCCCTGAACCGCACGCAGAACTGGATGCCGAAGTCGATACCGAGCCCGACGAACAGCGGGATGAACGCCACCGAGATCAGGTTGAACCGCCCCACCGTCACCAGCCCCAGCGCCGCCGTGATCACCAGCCCGGCGATCGTCGTCGCGAGGATAGCCGCGATCATCGCGCCCGAGCGCGTCGCAAACCACAGCAGCACGACGACCGCGCCCAGCATCGCGAGCGTGATCGACACGGCGCGCTCGCCCAGTGTCGCGAACTCCTCGTCGGCGAGCGGCACCGGCCCGGTCAGCCGGACGCGCACGCCATGTTGGGCGTCGAGCCCCAGCGCCCGCGCCGCCGCACGGATCGCCGCGGTGCTGTCGGCCCCCGGCTCGACCGCGCCGAAATCGAGCTTGGGCTGGACGACCACGAAGCGCCGCAAGGTCCGCAGGTCGGGCTTGCCGTCGATCAGTCCGCGCCACGAAAAGCGGGCGTCGCGCTCGGCGAGCACGCTCCGCAGCGACGCGTCAAGCTTGGCGAACGGGGCCTTGAGCTTGCCGACATCGCCCGCCTGCGACGCGGTCGCCAACGCATGGACGATCCCGCGCAGGCTCGGGTCGGCGGCGAGCGGCGCGAGCAGCGGCTGCGCCTCGATCAGCCTCGCCGTTGTCGCGGTCAGCTCGGGCACCGGCAGCAGCAGCAGTCCATAGCGGTCGAAGAACGGCCCGCCGTCGGGCCGCTCGACATGGCGGAACCGCCCGCTATCCGCCGCAAGTCGCTGTGCCAGCGCCGCCGCGGCGGCCTCGGCGGTCTCGGGCGTCGCGGCGTCGATGACCACCACCGCGGTATCGACCGTTTGTGGGAATGCCGCGTCGAAGCGCGCCTCATCCTGCTTCCACGGCAGGCTGCTGGCGATCAGCTGCCCGGTGTCGGCGGTGATCGCGAAGTGCGTCGCCGCGAACCAGCCCGCCAGCCCGGTCAGCAGCAGCGCCGCGGCGATCACCGCCCACGCATGCCGCGCACTCGCCGCCACCAGCCGCCGGCTCGGCGAACGCGCGGGCAAGGCAACACCGTCCATCCGCGCGGCACTGCCACGCGGGGGGAATGGGGACAAGGTGTCGGGGGGTGGGTGGGTGTGGGGCGGGGCTCGGCTTGGCGTATTTACCCGGCGACGTCAGGCGTCGATCAACCTTCGGCTTGCCTCGGTAACGAACGCCGACCGCGTAATACTACGCTCGGTCGCCGCGCGGTCGATGGCGGCGAGCGTCGCCTCGTCCATGCTGAGATTGACGCGCACCGTCCGTCCGCTCGGCATGATCGCCGGCAGCATCACGATGCACTCGGCTTCGGCAAAGTCCGCGGCCAGGCTGGCATCACTGCGCAAGGCGACAATGTCCCGCGCCGACGGGATCACCAGACCGGCATCGAGTACCGCCGCGATATGCCCCGCCAGCGCCGCCCGCGCCTCGCCAACGGCCGCGTCGAGGTCATAGGTCGCGGTATGCGCGGTGAAGCCCGGCACGTCGGGGCAGGTGAACCCGAGTCCCTCGCTGTCGCGGAATACGAACGCTGTGAAATACCGCATAGCTTAATCCTTCCTAATCCGACCGGTTTGCGGATGGATCGACCAGTTACGCGGTTTCAAGAACTCGCTCCAAGCCGTCCCATTCGCGCCAACTATGCCAAGACGGTGAGCGGCGATGCAGCCGGGGATCGCGTAGCCCGACCTCGGCCATCATCCAACGATCTCGCCCAAAGTTACAGGCTGGGCATGTGACTACCAAATTATCCATAGTCGTTTCACCGCCACGCGAATGCACCGTAACGTGATCATATTGCAGCCACATCACCTGCAGTCCGCGATGCTGCTGGCTCTCCCTGCTCCCCGTCCATCTCGCTGCTTCGGGATAGAGCTGGGTTAAGACTTTGCGCACCTCAGCGCGCACGAGCGGGATGCCGCACAGACGACAATGATAGCCGTCGCGCTCAATCAGCTCTTTCTTCATGGCTGGAGACGGAGCGCGCGGCGTGTATCGATCAGCTTTCGCTAACACAGGCGGCAATTCCAACACCTTACGCACTGCCCTGTTAGGGTTCAGCCCTCCTATCCAGATTGAGTCTAACCACTCGCCGATTACGGGCATGTCTGCAGTACGCAGCAATCGATCCGCCGTTTCGAAATCATTTCTCAAATGGGCAGAAACCGCATTAGCGAGTAGATCGGCTGCCTCAAAAATCTCTGGTATCGAATCGCGAAAGCAGTCTCTCAGGCCATCAGCGCCGACCGTGCTTGTAATCATCTTTTGTCCCACCCCGTATCGAGTGAAAGACATTGAAGCGTCCCGGGTTTTCCGGAGGCGGTTGGGTTTGAGTCACGCGGCCATATCGAGGTTCTTCTTGGCAGCATAGTAGCTGGCTTCGGCCTCAGCGGGTGGGATGTGCCCGATGGGGCCGAAGAGCCGGTGATTGTTGAA
>JANOOK010000098.1:0-16811 GCA_031421275.1 Sphingomonadaceae bacterium | reverse complement strand
TCGGCGACACGATCGAGACCAATGCCTCGACCGACACGCTCGTCAATCGGGGCATGCTGGAGGGCATGGCGGCGACCTATCTGGCGGATGCGTCGCCCACCGATCCACTGGCGAACCCGCTCAAGGCGGACCTCACTGGTTTGCCACCCATGTATGTCAACGCGGGTTCTAGCGAAGCCTTGTTGAGCGATACGACCCGCTTCGCCGACGCCGCCAAGAAAGCGGGCGTCACGGTGACGATGTCGATCGCCGAAGATATGCAACACGTCTTCCCGGTGCTCGCCGGGCGAGCACCGATTGCCGACGACGAGCTTGCCAATGTCGCGCGTTGGCATCGGTCGCTCGCCTCGGTTGAACACGCAATAGCATAGTCGGGATGTTGACGATGAACTACGATGCCATAGTGATCGGTGCCGGCTTCGGCGGGCTGTACGCCCTCAAGAAACTGCGCGATGACCTCGGACTGCACACGCATCTGTACGAGCAGGGCAAAGGTCTCGGGGGAACGTGGTTCTGGAACAAATATCCCGGAGCGATGTCGGACACAAGGTCGCACCTATACTGCTACTCCTTCGACAAAGAGATGCTTCAGTCAGATAACTTCAGGCAGCACTACCGTTTGCAGCCCGAGGTCTTGAATTATCTGGAAAGTTTCGCCGCTCGATACGACCTCGAGAAGGATATCTCGCTCGCTACCGAAGTAGCCGGTGCTGTTTGGGACGACGAGGCCAAGTATTGGCGAGTCGAACGGACAGACGGCCAGACCGTTACGGCGCGGTTCGTCGTTACGGCTCTCGGCCTGCTGTCGATGCCCAACATCCCTCCGTTTGAAGGTGTCGAGACATTTACGGGTGAGATTGTTCACACTTCGCGCTGGTCTGAAAACACGACCTGGAAAGACAAGCGGGTCGGCATTATTGGAACCGGTTCGACAGGCGTTCAGGTCATCACCGCGATCGCGCCCGACGTGAAGCACCTGACAGTTTTCCAGCGCTCGCCGCAGTACAGCGTTCCGTCCGGGAACGGCGATATGAGCGCCGATCACATCAACCACATAAAAAATAACTACAACGAGATCTGGAATCAAGAGAAGGCTACGATGACCGTCTTCGGGGCCAAGGAAAGCCAGGTTTCCGCCCACGATGTGACCCCAGAAGAACGCGAGCGCATCTTCGAAGAAGCATGGGCCGATGGCGGCGGCTTCCGTTTCATGTTCGGCACCTTTAGCGATCTGATTCTCGACGAGAAGGCCAATGGCTATGCCCAGGACTTCATCCGGGGCAAAATCCGCCAGGTCATCAAAGACCCCGCCAAGGCAGACAAACTGATACCGCAGGACCTCTACGCACGACGTCCACTGTGCGATGCTGGTTATTACCAGCAGTTCAACCGCGACAACGTCGATGTCGTCGATGTTAAGGCCAATCCGATCGCGCGGCTTGAGGGCAATTCTGTCGTTCTCGAGAATGGCGAACGCGCCGAACTTGACATGCTGGTTCTCGCTACGGGGTTCGACGCGGGCGACGGTAATTACATGCGTCTCAAGCTCGAAGGCGTAAACGGGGTCACTATTCAGGATCAGTGGAAGGACGGGGCCCGAAGCTTTCTCGGACTGATGAGTACGAAGTTTCCGAACATGTTCATGATCAACGGCCCAGGGGGTGCCTTTGCCAATCAGCCGCCGGCGATCGAGCTGTACGTCGACATGGTTGCCGAACTGATCGAGGAAACGCTCGAGCGCGACGCCGCCTCCATCGAAGCCAAGGCGAGTGCTGAGGCCATGTGGTACGACGTGTGCATGGAATTGACCAACGCAACGATCCTGCCCAAGGCCAAGTCATGGATACTTGGGGCAAACATCCCGGGCAAGCCGATTAGCCTGAACTTCTACATGGGAGGGTACACGCGGTATAAGGATGTTCTTCAGGATGTCCGATCGCGTGACTTCGATTATTTCGACTTCCAATCGAAACTGGCAGATTCCGATCCGGCTATGCGAGATAACTCGCAACATGACAGTCGCATACGAGTCTCCTCGTAATTTAGCGGACGTCGTAAAGACGAGGGCCAGTGCTGGTGAGGATTTAGCTGAGCCTTGCAGTGGTAGGTCTGATGAGCAGCAGGTACGCACCGATTATATAAGATCGGGCAGAATAAAACTGCAAAACTGGGAGAGGATACACATGAATACCGGGCACATGCCACCGCAACGGCACCTGCTACTATGCGGCGTCGCGCTGTCTGTAGCGTCAGTGACGACCTCGGCGATGGCGCAAACCGATCCGAACGTCGCGCCCTCACCAGCCTTGCCCAGAGCGGCGACGACTGCTCAAACGGCCTCGCTCACTGACGATCAGGCGGCGGCGAACGCCGGCGACATCGTCGTCACGGCGCAACGGCGCGAGGAGAAGCTCTCGCGGGTCCCCCTATCTGTGGTCGCCTTCAACGCGCAGACGCTGCAGTCGAAGGTCATCACGAGCGAGCAGGACGTCGGCACGATCGTGCCTGGCCTGCTCGTCAAGAATGGGCAGACATCGAACCAACTCAGCTACAGCATGCGCGGCCAGACGCTCGACCCGTTCTCCGGTACCAGTCCGGCGGTGTTGGCGTACCTGAACGAAGCGCCCTACAACCCGTACAATACCGCGACCAGTTTTTTCGATCTTGGCTCGATCCAGGTGTTGAAAGGACCGCAAGGCACCTTGTTCGGGCGAAACGCGACCGGCGGTGCCGTGCTGTACACGACGCCGACGCCGGGAGACGAACTCGCAGGCAACCTCATCGTGCGCGCCGGGCAGCGTAGTCTCGTTCAGGTCCAAGGTGCGATCGATCTGCCGATCGTGAAAGGCGTTCTCTCCGTACGTCTAGCCGGTGATTTCACCAAGGAAGATGGGTACATCCACAACCAGTTCACTGGCCACACGCTCGGTGACAAAGATAGCAAGTCCGGCCGAGCAACGATCCTGTTCACGCCGGGAAGCGGCGTGAAGAATACAACGCTTGTGCAATATGATCACTTCGGCGGCACCGAAGGTCAGGGGAGCATTTACACCTACTACACGTCCCCGAACGCGGTCGGTCAGCAGTTCACCAACGATGGTCGAACCTCGAACCTAAACAAGAACGGCACCCCACTCACCTCGACACTCGACACCGTTTACAACGTCTTTTCAGGAATGCTGTTCAACACGGCAGGTAATAAACTTGGCGACAGTAATCTCAGCCCTGGTCCTGCCTTCGGGCCAGGCCGCTTCCCCGGCGGCGTTGCGGGAAATGCGGTTTACTCGCGCACGCATCCTTACGACATCTATCTGCAGTTCGACCTGCCGCATCGCTCGGATAACATCTTCGTATCGAATACGACTGCGATCGACATTTCGGACGCCGTCGTCATTAAAAATATCTTCAGCTATAATCATACCTCGACGCGGCTGCCGTCGAATCTTGCGGGAGGTCCGTTCGGAGCGCTGTGGACGTATAATAACCCCAACAACCCGACCGGTCTCTCCGGCGACGGTGGCCCTGGCGGCCAAACCTTCCAAGCGACGACATATTCGGAGGAACTGCAGGCGCAGGGCAAGTTACTCGATGACCGTCTGAGCTATACAGTCGGCGCATTCTATACCAACTTCCAGCACCTTGATATCACGCCTGTCCATGTTGGCGCCGAGATCGATCCGGCCGCGGGCGCTGCCAAGGCGTTCGGCCTGCCGGTCGACGTCGACTACGATGCTCGGTCGAAGGACATCTCAAAAGCGATCTATGCTCAGATCGACTATGACATCACTGATAAGCTCAAGGTGACTGCAGGTGGTCGTTACACTTGGGAGTCGGTAAGCCAGCAGCAAGGCGCAGGCAGCATCTTCGTCGTAACCGGCGCAACGACGGCCGATCACGTTCAGCACCGCGACCTCTCCGATCCGTCATGGACATTCAACCTCCGGTACCAATTAAACAACGCGAATATGGTTTATTTCGCGCAGCGGGGGAGCTTCCGATCGGGTAACTTCAACGCGGTGGTGCTGCCGCTGAACGATGCCAATTTCTTTGGCAACGAGAACGCCCACGACTTCGAGCTTGGCTATAAGTTCAATGGCCGCGTCGCCGACGCGCCGGTTCATCTCAACGTCGCGATCTACGAAGAAATCGTCAAGAACGCGCAGCACGCGGTGTACGCCATCGTCAGCGGCAACCCCGCGGGATTCACGGTCAACGTCCCTGAATCGGTGACAAAGGGCGTCGAAGCCGATGGTACGGTCGGTATCGCGCCCTGGCTGGATCTCAGCGCAACGGTCGCATACACCGACGCGAAATACACGAAAGGTATCGTAGATACGTCGAAGCTGACCGGTGTCGCCGGTACAAAGATCCCCTTCGACTCCTACCCCGACACGCCGAAATGGTCCGGCACGATCGCCGCCGATGTGAAGCTGCCGGTGTCCGACAACGTCGGCAAGGTCGTGCTGCACGGCGACGTCTTTGCGCAGACAAGCACCTTCTTCTCGAGCAACGAAGGCTCGATCACGCCCGGTACGCGCATCCGCGGCTACGGCATCGTCAACATGCGGCTGAGCTGGAACGACATCCTGCAAAGCAAGTTCTCGGCTGGCGTCTATGTAAAGAATCTGCTCGACAAGTTCTACTACGTCTCGGGTTACGCGCTCGGTGCCGCCGGTGGCTATAACACCGGCTTACCCGGGGCGCCACGGACTGTTGCTGCCGAAGTGTCGGTGAGATTCTAGAGCCTGAACAGAACTGACTCACTTCATTCCGTCATTCCCGCGAACGCGGGAATGACGGAGGTTGATCAAGGTGCGTTCATCCCAGTCGAGCCGACGCCGAATAGCGGCGGGATTAGCGCCAATTCGTCGAGCGTGTTCGATGGGTCGAGATAGTCGTCCAGCGAGCGAATGGTCGCGACGTTGTCGCGCAAGTCCTCGGGACGATGGTCGGGATTGAAATAACCCCGGCCGACAACGAAGCCGACCCGGCTGACCTTGCCCGACGACGTGCTGTAGATGTCGCCGCTTACCGTCGTATCCCGGTGCGCCAGCCAGAGTACGGCCGGCGATACCGCCGAGGCCGGGCCCATCGGGGCTTTGCCGCTGCGGATGTCGGCTTGCCAGTCATCACCCTCGACGTCGGCACCACCGAAGAACGCCTCGCGGTTCATGCGGGTGATCGCCATTGGCGCGATGGCGTTGACGATGATGCCGGTCCCGTGCGCTTCCTGTGCGAGCGCCTTCGTGAAGCCGGCGACACCGAGCTTGGCGGCACCGTAATGGACGAGTTGCTCGTTGCCGGCAAATCCGGCGTTCGACGTCGTGTTGACGATGCGGCCATGGCCTTGCCGGGCGAAGTGCGGCCACGCCGCTTTCGACATCTGAAAGACGCCGTCAAGCGTCACCGCGATCATCCTGCGCCAGTTGTCGTCGTCGATGTGCTCGAGAGCAGCGAAGCCGATGATGCCGGCGTTGTTGACTAGCACCGTCAGCTTGCCGAACGCGTCGAGCGCAGTCTGCACGACAGCGCGGGCGCCGGCTGCGGTCGCGACCGTGTGCGTATCGGCAGTTGCTCGCCCGCCTGCTGCGACGATCTCGTCGACGACGCTTTGGGCCTCCGCAGCCGAGCCACCGCTGCCGTCAGGCTCGACGCCGACATCGTTGACGACCACTGCCGCGCCGCGCCGCGCGAACGCCAGCGCATGCTCGCGGCCGAGACCGCGACCAGCGCCAGTGACGATAACGACGTCATCGTCGAAGCGCATCTCGGTCATGACGTCAGGGGCTCCAGCGTTGAAGTTGCCGCGACAAGCTGCGGCTTCAGCCCCCGCCGCAGGATCTTGCCGGTCGGACCCTTGGGCAGTTCGGGCATCAGATGGATCATGCCCGGCAGCTTGTATGACGCGAGTTCAGCCTTGCAGCGTTCACCCAGCTCGGCCGCGGTAACGGCACTGCCGGGCAGCAGCGCGACAAACGCCACCGGGACCTCTCCGAGCAGCTCGTCAGGAAAACCGACGACCGCAGCTTCGGCAACCCCGGCAACCTTGTAGAGCACCTCTTCGATGTCGGCCGGGTAGATATTCTGCCCGCCGCGGATGATGACGTCCTTCTTGCGGTCGACGATATAGGCGTAGCCCTCGGCATCGATGTAGCCGAGATCGCCCGTCCGCAGCCAACCGCTGGTCAGCGCCGCTGCGGTATCGTCGGGTGCCGCGTAATAGCCGCGCATGACGTTGGGACCGCGCACAACGAATTCACCGACCAGACCCGCTTCGACCGCATGCCCATCGTCGTCAATGACCCCGAGGGTGATGCCGTCGAGCACTTGGCCGATCGTGCGCCCATGTTCGATCTCGCCGTCGCTGCCGAGCCGGACGGCGGTCGTCGTCACCAGCGCGGTCGCCTCGGTCAGGCCGTAGCCGGTCAGCACCTCGGTGCCCGGCCCCATCGCCGCCATGACCCGGCGAAGCAGGGCCGCCGGCACCGGCGCGCCCCCGGTCAGGATAATTTTTATCGACGCCAGCGCCCCGTTCAGCGCGTCGGGATGGTCGACGATCTTCTGCAGCATCGTCGGTACTGCGGGCAGGAAGCTGCAGCCATGAAGTGCCGCCGCCTCGATGCAGCGCCCGGCGTCGAACCGCGGCAGCAGTACCAGTGTCGCGCCGGTGACCAGCATCGCATTGATGCACTGGTTGAGGCCGAAGGTGTTGTACAACGGCAGCGCGCACAGGATGACCGCTGCAGCGTCCAGGCCAAGCCAGCCGGGCGTCCGATCGTAGTTCGCCGCGAGATTCGCCGCTGTCAGCATCACGCCTTTCGACTTGCCGGTTGTCGCGCTGGTCAGCAACAGCAGCACGACGTCGCTTTGAGCGACGGGAGCGAGTATCCGGCAGGGCTCGCCGGACGCGATCGCTTCGGTCAATAGGTCCGCGTCGTCATCGGGGATGCCCACCGCAGCGTCGATCAGAATAACCCGGCGTAGCGCCGATATGAGTTCACGCGCAGGGACGCGTTCTAGCAGCCCGGATGTCATGATGACATAGGCGAGATCGCAGCTGCGGACGGCATGCTCGATTTCGCCCGGACGGTAGAAAATGTTCATCGGCGAGACGACTGCGCCGAGCACGAACAGCGCCTGCTGGACGATGATGAACGCCGGTGAGCTTGGCAGCATGACCCCGACGTGAGTGCCTTGCGTAATACCAAGTCGAGCGAGGCCGCCAGCTGCTTCCGCGACCCGCGTTGCCAGTTCGGCGAAGGAATAGCGTTCGCCTTCGAAGATCAGCGCAAGCTTGGCAGGGTCGGCGGCGGCGCGGGTGAACAGGTGGGCGGCGCGATTAGCCATGATGCGCGAACACCGGCTGCAGTGCCGAAACAGTATTAATGCGATACACCCGTCGCGCCGTACCCGCGAACAGTGCGTTTTTTTCGTCAATGCTGGCACCGCTCGCCAGCCGCTTGAAGGCGTTCCACAGCGTCCGGTACGAGTACATCGCCTTGTCGACCGGGAAGTTGCTTTCGAACATGCAGCGTTCGGCCCCGAACAGGTCGATGCAGGTTTCGACATAGGGCCGCCACGCTTCGGCCAGCTCGGTGGAGGTTGGCGGCAGGGCGCGCTTGTGCCACGCCGCGCCGCAGACGATCATACCGAAGCCGCCAATTTTGACAGTGACATTCGGGCAGCGCGCCAGTTCGGTAATGCTGTAGCGCCAATGCTCGAAGACCTCTGCCGTCCGGTCCGCATAAAGACCAACGCCGAGGATGCAGCCGATGTGGTCAAGCACAATCGGCAGCTCCGGAAGCGCGCGGGCCATCGCCGTTAGCTCGGTAAGCTGACTGTGATACAGCATCGCGTCATAGCTCAGCCCGTGCGCCGTGACGGTGGCAAGGCCAGCGCGGTAGCGCTGATCGGCGAGCAGGCCCGCAGCTGCCGGGCGCAGCACGATGCCATCCGGAAAATTGAAGTCGCGAGCCACGCTGTGCCGGACGCCGCGGAGTGCCCCGCCTGCTGCAACGCCGTGGGCGTCGAGGACCTCAGCCACCCGTTCGCCGAGCATCAGATCGGCGTAGGCGACGATCCCGGCTGCGACTTCGGTCGGCAGCGCCCGCTCTCGCGCGCGCGCGCTGATTGCCGCAACCTTCTCGGTCTCACCGACCGGAGCGAGATGTGCTGGGCCGGCATCGCGGTAGCCGTAATGCGCCTGAACGAAGATCGTCGCCTCGATCCGGTGACCGTCGGTGACATCGGCGGCAATCTCGTCGAGAAGGTATTGCGCATCGCCCTCGGTCCACAGGTGATGATGCGCGTCGACGATGGGCAGGTCGGGGGCGATTACGCTCTCGACACGCTGCGCCAGCCACGCCGCATTGGGGGGCGGATAACGGTACTTGCCGGTGACATCGAGTCCCACGCTCTTCCCCAGGTAAAGCTTTAACCGATAATGTTTCGGAGAACTGCCGAAAGCAAGTAATCAATTATCTTGGTTGCGCACCGTCCCAAACGAACTCTCGAAGCCGAACATATCCAACGCGCTCTGGATGACGAAAACTGAATAACCGACGATTAGTCGATTTCCTTTGACACTGCAAACGCGATCGACCTATGCGTCGGTTCAACAAGGGAGAGTTGGCTGATGGGGTTGAGCAGGGTCGCAGTCGTCGCTTCCGCCCAGACCGAGTTACGGCCGGCATGGCGCGACGCGCAGCATATTGACCTGATCTCGTCGGTGGTCGCGGCGGTCTTCAAGGGAACCGGATTGACCCTCGACGATGTCGACTTTGTTATCGATTCGGGCAGCGATGTCCTTGACGGCCGCTCGATCTCGAACTGCGGCTTCCTCGGCGCGCTCGGCGCGCACCACAAAGAGGAAGCCCGCGTCGAGGAAGACGGGTTATGGGCAGCGCTCTACGGCGTCAACAAGATCCGCTCGGGCGCGTCGGCGATCGGGCTGATCGTCGCTTACTCCAAACCGTCGGAGTCGAGCGTCGACGCGTATTGGGCCTCGCAGTGCGAGCCGTTCTACCAGCGCCCAGTCGGCTTCGGCCAGCGTGCTGCGCTGGGTATTCAGGCGCAGCGTTATGTGAGTGCGCACGGCAGCTCCCCGCATGATCTTGCAGCACTTGTGGCCAAGCGTTGGGCGGCAGCAGCACAGCACGGCAACGTCGAGATGGATGCAGCGCCTGGCACCGATGCGATACTCGCGTCGCCGGACGCGGCGTTGCCGCTCAAGGCTCTCATGCTGGCGCGGCCGACCGACGGCGCTGTTGCGATGCTGATTGCGCGCGAGGATATCGCCTCGCGCACCAGCCGCACGCCGGTCTACGTGACGGGGACCGGGACCGCGCTTGATAGCCATGCCTTTGCAGCGCGCGCGGGCGGCGAGCTCGCCGCCTGCGAAGCGGCTGCAGCGATGGCGTACAAGCGGGCGGGCTGGGTCGCCTCAAGCGCTGACATTGCTGAGGTCAGCGCGCCTTCGGTGGTGAGCGAACTGATGGCGATCGAAGCGCTCGGGCTGGCAGCTTCCGGCCAAGGCCTCGTCGCGGCTAACGGCGGCAAGACTGCAATCAATTTGTCGGGCGGCGCATTGCCGGCCGACCCGATCATGGCGACGGGTTTGATCCGGCTGGCGCAGGCGGCGCGGCAGCTCAGCCAGCCGGAGAGTTACGGCCTGACCAGCCCCAAACGCGCCGTTGTGCACGGCGCGGGCGGCATCGCCCTGCAGAACAACTGCGTCTTCACGCTCGAGGTTTGATCATGGGACGCCACGTCGGAATCGTCGGAGTCGGTCAGACGCATCATTCGCGCCGCCGGACCGATGTCAGCCAAGCCGGACTGGTGCGCGAAGCGGTCAACCGCGCGCTCGCCGACGCCAAGCTGACGATGGATGACATCGACAGCGTCGTCGTCGCCAGCGGCCCGGTGCTGTTCGCCGCGGTTAATCAACCCGAAAAGTGGGTTGTTGACGCCATCGGCGCGCAGCTGAAACCGGTCATGCGCGTCACCAGCGGCGGCGGCGCGGGCTTCGCCGGCGCGCTGGCGGGCTATTATCAGGTCGCGGGTGGTTTCGCCGACCGTACTTTAGTGGTTGCTTACGACAAACTGTCGGAGGGGGCGCTGCAATATTCGATCTCGACGCTCTACGACCCGTTCTGGGGCCGCGAGTTCGCGGTCGGCATCATGGGGTTCTCCGCTGCATACTGGCGTGCCCGCATGGACGTGCTCGGCCATACCGAGGAAGCGGCAGCAATGGTGTCGGTTAAGAACCGCAAGAATGCGATGGCGAACCCGTATGCACATGTGAAGAAGGAGGTCACCATCGCCGAAGTGCTCGCCTCAAAACCGCTGGCGTGGCCGATCAAGCTGCTTGACGTGCCGCCGATCTCGGACGGTGCCGCCGCGGTGGTGCTGGCGACCGAACACGTAGCGGCACAGTCGACGACACGGCCGGCGTGGGTTCGCGGCATCGCCTATTGCTGCGAGGCCGACAACGCCGCCGAGCGCTCGCTGTTGCTGTCGGAGCCGCTGGCGATCGCCGCGCGACATGTCTATCGCGCCGCCGGCATCACCAACCCGCGCCGCCAGTTCGACGTGGTCGAAGTCCAGGAGCCCTATACCTGCTTTGAGCTCAGCTACTACGAGAGTCTCGGGCTCTGCCAGCCCGGCGGCGCGGCCGAGCTAATCGCGTCGGGCGCGACGCAGCTCGACGGCGATATCCCGGTCAATCCGTCGGGCGGATGTCTCGGGGCCAATCCGATCGGCGCAGCCGGGCTGATCCGGCTGATCGAAGCCGCGACGCAGGTCATGGGCCGTTCCGAAAATACCCAGATCAAAAATGCCAAGCTGGCGCTGGTGCAGTCCGGCGGTGGCTGGGCCAATCTGCGCGGCTGTGCCGTGCTCGCCGCTTGAGGAGCTGACCATGCTGGCGACACCCTATACCCACACGATCGACCTGCCGACGCTGCACGCCGAGTTGAACATGCCCTACACGCTCACTCCGGGGCGGGCGACGGGGACCTTTCTTGCCGAGATCGGCGGGCGGCGCATCGTCGGTTCGCGTTTCGCATCGGGGTTGATTGTCGCGCCGGCGCAGGACTTCTCGCCGATCGACGGCGAGGAAGCGCCCGAGTTTGTCGAGGTGCCGCACACCGGCGTGCTGACTGGCTTCACGCAGGTCGGCGACACCGTCATCGGCCTGATCCGGCTTGATGGCTGCGGCAATGACTTTGCCCATCGGCTGGTAGTCAAGGTCGACGAGCTGAGCGTCGGCATGCGCGTCAGGGCGGTTTGGGCCGATGGTGCCGAAACCTCGATCCTGGCAATCGCGGGGTTCGCACCTGCACCCGATACGCCGCTCGGTACCGTCATGCCGTTCAGTGGCACGGCCAAGCCGGTCGACATGGTCCCGTATAAGCTCGACCTCAAGTATGAGCACGCTTACGGCCCCTATTACGGCCGCTTGTTCGACGAGATCCGTGCCAATCGCCGGATCATGGGGGTTCGCACCTCGGACGGCGACAATGCGCTGCTGCCGCCGCGCGAACTCGACGACATCACCCATCGCCGCACCGGCACGTGGAAGACCTGTCTCGACACTGGAACAATCCGGGCCTGCTCGATCATCAATCTCGAATTCGTCGGCCAGACCCGGCCGCCCCCCTACATCTACGCTGAGATTGTACTCGACGGAGCCTCGACGCGGCTGATCCACATGATTGACATCGATGACGTCGAAGCCGCCAAGCAGCATATCAAGCCCGGCACGCGCGTCCGCGCCGTCTGGCGCGAGGGACCGCGCGAAGGCTCGCTCCGTGATATCGAGCGCTTCGAGGTAATCGACGGATGACCGCCTGGCGGATCACCTCGCTGCGGATGGGCGAGCTGTACCTGCCGCACGGCAGCGGGATCATGCGCGATCCGGTGCATTGCTGGCTGGTTCGCGCGCCGGGCGTCAACATGCTTGTCGACAGCGGCATGCCCGAAATCGCCAAGCTCCGCGACCGGCTTAAGGTCGACGGCTACGGCGGTGGTCACGCGGCACTGCGCACGACGCTCGGCGAACAGGGTTTGTCGCCCGATGACATCAGCCACGTCATCCTGACGCATCTGCACTTCGACCACGCCGACAATCTCGACCTGTTCCCGAACGCGCAGGTTGTTTTGCAACGGAGTGAGCTGCTAGCTGCGGTCGACCCGGTGCCATCGCAGCGCCTGTTTTACTGGCGCTCAACGCTCGACCATCTGCTGACGCGCAAGCGCCCGACCGGGCTGCGGCTGGTCGAGGGCGATGTCGAGTTCATGCCAGGTGTTCGCCTGCTCAATGTGCCGAGCCACAGCGAGGGGATGCAGGTCGTTATCGTCACGACCAGCCGGGGCCGCGTCGCGCTGGTGTCCGACCTCGGCGACCATTACCGCTACTGGTTCCCCGCCGACGCGCGCGCCACCGACCGGCCGCAACGTTCACTGACCGGCGCGTTCCTGACGGGGAACATCCGCAGCGCCAGCGAACGCGACTGGCAGGCGGCGATGCGCCGCGTTCAGGACGAGAGCGATATCGTCGTACCCGCGCACGACTTTCGAATTCCGGTGCAGATGCCCGAACAATGGTTTGCGGTGCCGGAGTCGACCGATGGCGATCTGGCGCACGTACCGCCACAGCGTGATGCGGCTTGAGAGGCAAGGCGATGACCTATCAAACCCTGCTCTACGACGTCGCCGACCGCATCGCGACGGTGACGCTCAACCGCCCCGACGCGATGAATGCGACCACCGACGAGATGTACCGTGAGCTGCAGGGCCTGCTCGGCACGATCGCTGCCGATGATGGGGTCGGCTGCGTTATCCTGACCGGGGCGGGACGTGGCTTCTGTGCCGGAGCCGACCTGAAGGCGCGCAAGGACGATGCGACACCGCTCGAACGCCGCGCCCGGCACCGCTGGATATTGAAAGATATTCTCGAACCGCTGTTCCGGCTCGAGAAGCCGGTGATCGCCGCGGTCAACGGCGCTGCTGCCGGTGCCGGTTTCAACATCGCGCTTGCCTGCGACTTCATCATCGCCAGCGACCAGGCAAGCTTCATCCAGGCGTTCGCGCGCGTCGGCCTCGTGCCCGACCTCGGCGGGCTGTACCTGCTCGGCCGCGTCATCGGCATCAACAAGGCGAAAGAGCTGTGCTTCACCGCGCGCAAGGTTTCAGCGCAGGAAGCGCATACGCTCGGCATCGTCAATCACGTCGTTCCGCACGATCAGCTGCTTGCCGAAGCGCGCGCGGTCGCGGCCAAGATCACTGCCGGCTCGCCGACGGCGATCGCGATGACCAAGACGCTGCTTAACAAGGCAAGTAATTCGACGCTCGACCAGATGCTCGAATATGAGAGCTATGCCCAGACGGTCGCTTATCTGACCCCTGAGTATGAGGAAGGCGTTCGCGCTTTCCGTGAGAAGCGCGCCCCCGATTTCGCCGGGGCTGCGCTGGCTGCGAGGAACTGAGATGGACTTCACCTATAGCCCTGCCGAAACCGAGTTCCGGCTCGCCCTGCGAAGTTGGCTGCGCGACGCGTTGCCGGCCGGCTGGGGCGAGACAGTGTTCGAACCCGAAGATGAAGACGAGCGCGCCAAATTCCGCCTCGACTGGGAACGGACGCTGCACGCCGGCGGCTGGAGCGGGATCAACTGGCCCAAGGAATATGGCGGCCGCGGCGCAACGCTGGTCGAGCGCGCGATCTTCGCCGAGGAGACCGCGCGCGCCCGGACGCCCGAGGGCCTCAACATTATCGGCCACAATCTCGTAGCTACGACGTTGCTGCACCACGGCACCGAAGCGCAGAAGCAGCGCTTTCTGCCTCCGATCATGGCCTCGGACGAGGTCTGGTGCCAAGGCTTCTCCGAGCCAAACGCCGGTTCCGATCTCGCTTCTGTACGGACCAAGGCCGAACGTCACGGCGACAAGTTCATCGTCAACGGCCAGAAGGTCTGGACCAGCTACGCACAATATTCGCAGTGGTGCTTCGCCCTCGTACGCACTGATCCCAGCGCGCCCAAACACAAGGGGCTGAGCTTTCTGCTGATCGACATGGCATCGCCGGGGATCTCGATCCGGCCGCTTCGTCAAATTTCTGGCGAGTGCGAGTTCAACGAGACGTTCTTCGACAATGTCGAAGTTCCGGTCGAGAACATCGTCGGCGAGATTAACGGCGGCTGGACGATCGCGATGACGACGCTCGCTTACGAGCGCGGCCCCGAAGATGCGCTGGGCCGCCAGATTCGCTTCAAGCAGGAACTCGATCAGCTACTGATCGCGCTTAGTGCGCAGAAGCGCGGTAACAGCACAGCGATCGACGACCCGGACAACCGGCAAAAGCTGGCGCGGTCCATCACCGAGGTTGAAGCGATGCGGCTCAACTCGCTACGCACCTTCAGCAAATATCTGAACGGCGAAGAGCGCGGTCCCGACGCGTCGCTGATCAAGCTGTACTGGAGCCACGCGGCGCAGCGCCTGTACGAAACTGCGCTCGACACGCTGGGCCCGCTCGCACCACTCGGGGGAAGCGACGTGCGGGCCGCCGCCAGCGGGCGGTTCCAGCTCAGTTATCTGCAGTCGAAGGCCTTCACGATCTACTCGGGCTCCTCTGAAATCCAGCGCAACATCATCGGTGAGCGTATGCTCGGACTGCCCAAGTCGGGTAGCCCGGCCGTATGAACTTTAGCTTCGACGAGCAGCAGAAGAGCTTTGGCGATGGCGTCGCGCAACTGCTCGCGGACTTTCCGGCGCTGACCGCCCCGGACCTGACGCCGCCAGACGAGGCGGTGTGGATCGCCCTCGCCGGACTCGGCTTGTTCGCCTTGCTAGTACCCGAGCGCTTTGGCGGCGTCGGCATGGCGCTGGTCGATTTGGCGCTCGCGGTCGAGGCCTTAGGGGCAGGGCTCGCGCCGCCATCGGTGATCTCGACGCTGGCGGCGACCGACGCAATCGTCCGGCATGGCTCCGGGGCGCAGCAGCGCGACCTGCTGCCGCGTATCGCCACTGGCGGCTTGCGCATCGCATTGGCTGTTCTCGAAGCCGATCAGGGCTATGACCCGCACGACGCCCGCACCGCAGTCGCCGCCGATCGGCTCAACGGCAGCAAGATACTCGTCGGCGACGTCATGGCCGCCAACTTAATCATGGTCGTCGCACGCACTGGCGACCGGACCGCGCTGGTCATGGTCGAGCCCGAGGCGCGCGGCGTGAAGGTTCGCGCGCACGACGATCTCGACCCGACCAGCGGCTTTGGCGAAGTTAGCTTTGATCAGGTCGCCGTCGCCCGCGAGGACATTCTTGCCGAAGCCGCCGGCGCGCGTGCGGTCGACCGGTTGGTCGATGTCGCGGCGACGCTGCACGCCGCCATGCTGACGGGTATCGCCTCGCGAATGCTCGACAAGGCGGTCGACTACGCCCGCGTCCGCGTCCAGTTCGGCCAAGCGATCGGCGCGTTTCAAGCAATCAAGCACCGCTGTGCCGACATGGCTGTGGCGCTCGAAGCGGGGCGCTCGACCGCTTACTACGCGTTTTGGGCAGTGACCGAGGATGCGTCCGATGCAACGCGGGCGGCCTCAATGGCCAAGGCATATTGCGGCGACGTCGCACGCCAGATCTGCAACGAGACGATCCAGGTCCACGGCGGCATGGGCTTCACTTGGGATCTTGGCCTGCACCGCTACCTGCGTCGTGCCAAGGTCATCGAGCATAGTTATGGCGACGCGGCGTGGCACAACGAACGTATCCTCGCCGCCACGCTCGCGGCGCTTGGGACGAGCCAAGACCGCCAACTCGACGCGGCCTAAAGGGAGACGCTGACGTGCAGATCGGCTCGATCATTCGCCGCGCTGCCGTCCAGTTCGGCGACGCGCCCTGCCTGACCGAGGGCGAGCGGACCATGAGCTTCCGCGAGTTCGATGCCGCGACCGACCGGCTCGGCAACGCGCTGATCGCGCGAGGCCTGGAACCCGGCGACCGCGTCGGCGTGTTGCTGCCCAACTCGATCGACTGCCTGATCGCTTATTACGCGGTGTTCAAGGCCGGGCTGGTGCGGGTGCAGCTCAACGTCCGCGAGACGCTCGACAGTCATCTGTACAAGATCGATTATAGCGGCTGCCGCTGCGTCATCCACGACAGCGTCGACGGCATCGCCGCCGAGCAGCAGATACAGCTCGACGAACTGCTCGACATGATCGCGACCGGCAGCGCCCTGCCGTGCGCGATCGACCGCGACCTCGACGCGCCGCTGCGGCTCGGCTTCACCGGCGGCACAACGGGCAAGTCAAAGGCGGTGACGCTGACAACCCGCACCGATCTCGTCGAAACCTCGGTGTTCCTGAGCGACCTCATCCCCGAGCTGGCCGAGGGTGAGCGCTTCCTGCACGGTGCGCCGATCGCGCATGCCGGCGGCGCGTTTTTCCTGCCGTCGCTGATCCGCGGCGTCCACTCGGTGATCATGACCAAGTTCGACACTGCGGGCTACCTCGAGCTCGCTGCCGAAATCAAGGCAGCGTACACTTTTCTCGTGCCGACGATGATCGCGATGGTGCTCGACGACCCCTCGATCGACAGCGCGCAGACCGCGTTCAAGATCATCTCCTACGGCGCATCGTCCATATCGCCGAGCCTGATAGCGCGCGCCGAGCAGCGCTTCGGGCGGGTTTTCGCGCAGTGCTACGGCCAGGCCGAAAGCCCGATGGCGATCACCTATCTGCGCCCCGAACATCACGACCGGATCGGGTCGTGCGGGCGGCCGTTCTCGGTCGTCGAAGTCGCGATCTTCGACGACGACGACC
>JANOOK010000097.1:0-27007 GCA_031421275.1 Sphingomonadaceae bacterium | reverse complement strand
CCTCATCGCGGGGGTGGATCTTTCGATGGCGCCATAGCGTCCCACAATCAGCGGGTGCCCATGACCTCAACCGTATTCGCGTGAGGTCATGGGTCCCGGCCTTCGCCGGGATGACAACAATGTTGTTTGTGTCGGCCCTATCCACGCCCGCGCTCGCCAGCAATTACGACAAGCCCGACCGCCTCGTCGCGCTCCCCGACGGGCGCAAGCTCAACCTCTACTGCAGCGGCGGCGGCAAGGTCACCGTGCTGCTCGAAGCCGGGTTCGAAGCGTGGAGCTTCGCGTGGAACACCCCGCAGGCAAAACTCGAGCAACACTACCGCGTCTGCTCGTACGACCGCGCCGGGCTCGGCTTCAGCGATCCCGGTCCCAGCCCCCGCGACGGGGCCAACATCGCCGCCGACCTCGACGCGCTGATCACCGCGGCAAAGCTGAAGCGCCCGTTCGTGCTCGTCGGGCACTCCGCCGGCGGCCTGTCGATGCGACTGCTGTACGACAAGCGTCCGGCGGACGTGCTCGGCATGGTCTTCGTCGACAGCTCGGTCGAAGGACAGTTCGCCGGGCGCGAGGACACCGTCAAAGCAACCGCCGCCGGCTGGTACGGTTGCGAAGCTCCCGCCAAAGCCGGCAAGCTACCGTCGTCCGCGTTCCCGCGCTGCGGGCCACCGGTGCTCAGCTGGATGAACCCCGGCATGGCGGCGCGGCAGGCGGAGATCGGCCGCGGCCCCGATTACTGGCGGACGATGGGCTCCGAGTACGAGAGCATCGGCACGCTGACCAGCGCCGAGGTGATGCGGGCGCGGCAGTCGTACGGCGACCTGCCGATCGTCGTGCTGACGGCGGGCACGAACCCGACATGGACGGCGATGCACGCGCGGCTGGCGGCACGGTCGACCCGCGGCGTGCAGCATATCTTCCCGGCGAACGGCCACCTGCTCCAGCTCGAACGTCCCGATGCCGTCGCTGCGGCGGTCGACGAGGTCGTTGCGGCGGCCAAGCTGAAGCCGACGACGCCGGAATGAAGCGACGGGTAGCTGTGCCGCAGGGGTTGAGCCGCACCCCTGCCCGCGCTAGATAGCGTCTCCACGGGCGGCCGCAGGGGTCGCCCTTTTGCGTTGGCCAGCTGCCGACGCGGAGGCACGCGATGGCGATCACCCCTCTCATGCCGGTCTATGGCCGTTGCGACGTCGAGCCGGTACGCGGCGACGGCGCTTACCTTTACGATGCCGCCGGCCGCCAATGGCTCGATTTCGCCAGCGGTATCGCGGTCAACTCGCTCGGGCACAATCACCCGCATCTGACCGCCGCCATTCAGAAGCAGGCGGCGACGCTGATGCACACGTCGAACCTGTATAAAGTACCCGCGCAGGCGCATCTGGCGCAGCGGCTGGTCGACCTGACGTTTGCCGACACGATGTTCTTCACCAACTCGGGCGTCGAGGCGTTCGAGTGCGCGGTCAAGACCGCCCGCCGCCACCAGTTCGTCGCGGGCCATCCCGAGAAGTTCCGGGTGCTGACGTTCTCGAACGCTTTCCACGGCCGCACGATGGCGGCGATCTCGGCGACCAACCAGGACAAGATGCGCGGCGGCTTCGAGCCGCTGCCGGATTGGTTCACCGTGTTGCCGTTCGACGACCTGAGCGCGGTGCAGGCGGCGTTCGACGGGCCATTGGGGGACAGCATCGGCGGCATCATGGTCGAGCCGATCCAGGGCGAAGGCGGCGTGCGCGTCGCCTCGCGCGACTTCCTGCACGGCCTGCGCGCGCTGTGCGATCAGCACGGCGCGCTGCTGATCTTCGACGAGGTCCAGTGCGGCGTCGGACGCACCGGCTATCTGTTCGCGCACGAATATTTCGGGGTGACCCCCGACATCATGGCGATCGCCAAAGGCATCGGCGGGGGCTTCCCGGTCGGGGCCTGCCTCGCCACCGAGCACGCCGCGAGCGGCATGGTCATCGGGACCCACGGCTCGACCTTCGGCGGCAACCCGCTCGGCATGGCGGCGTGCGAAGCGGTGCTCGACGTGCTCGCCGAGCCGGAGTTCCTCGCGCACGTTCGCCTGATGGGCGACCGGCTGCGGCAAGCCCTCGAGCAGATGATCCCCAACCACGACGAGCTGTTCGACAGCGTCCGCGGGCTCGGGCTGATGATGGGCATCAAGCTGAAATCCGACAGCCGCGCCTTCGTCAACCATGCGCGCAACTTCGGCGTGCTGACGGTCGCTGCCGCCGACAACGTCGTCCGCGTGCTGCCGCCGCTGATCATCGACGAAAGCCACATCCGCGAGTTCGTCGACAAGCTGTCCGACGCGGCCCGCGGTTACCGCGTCGCCGTCGCGGCCTGATCGCCAGCCCAGCCGTGCCGCACTTCCTCGATCTTGCCGGTGCCGGCCGCACCGGGCTGCAGACCATTCTCGACGAGGCGCACCGGCGCAAGGCGGCGCGGACCGGGCTACCCCGGGGTGCGCCCGACGCGGATGCGCCGCTCGTCGGATACACGCTGGCGATGCTATTCGAGAAGCCGTCGACGCGCACGCGCTTCTCGTTCGACATGGCGATGCGCCAGCTCGGCGGGTCGACGATCGTCACCAGCGCCGCCGACATGCAGACGGGCCGCGGCGAGGGCGTTGCCGATACCGCCCGGGTGCTGTCGCGTTATGTCGATGCGGTGATGATCCGCACCCACGACCATGCGACCGTCGAAGCCCTCGCCGAAGCCGCGACCGTTCCCGTGATCAACGGCCTGACCGAGCTCACTCACCCGTGCCAGGCGATGGCCGACATGATGACGGTCGAGGAGCGGCTCGGCCGGCCGGTCGAGGACAGCTGCTGGGCATGGTGCGGTGACGGCAACAACATGGCGCACTCGCTGATCGAGGCGGCCAGCGTGATGGGCTTCGACTTGAAGCTCGGCGTTCCGCACGGCCACGACCCCGATCAGGCCGTCGTCGTCGCGATGGCGGCGGCGCGCGGCGGCAAGATCGACGTGCTGCGCAGCGCCACCGCGGCGGTCGACGGGGCCGATGTCGTCGCCACCGACTGCTGGGTGTCGATGGGTCAGGCGACCGACAAGGCGAAATTTGCCGCTATGGCGCCGTTTCAGGTGACGCCGGCGCTGATGGCGCACGCCGCGCCGCACGCGGTGTTCCTGCACTGCCTGCCGGCGCATCGCGGCGAGGAAGTGCTGGCGGCGGTTATCGACGGCCCGCAGTCGGCGGTATGGGACGAGGCGGAGAACCGCCTCCATGTTCAGAAAGCGATCCTGTTGTGGTGTTTGGGCAAACTGGCCTGAGCGCGGGCGCGGGCGAAGGCCTCGCTCCGGTCGCCGACCGTATTCTTGGCTTTTCGGTCGGCGGGCGCAACGTCCGCGGCCGGGTCGTGCGGCTCGACATCGCGCTCAACGCGGTACTTGCGGGCCACGACTACCCGGCCCCGGTCGCGCGGTTGCTGGGGCAGGCGCTGGTGCTGACGACGTTGCTCGGCAGCATCCTGCGCGAGGATGAGGGCCAGTTGACGCTGCAGGCGCAGAGCAAGGGCGGCTGTGTCGACCTGCTGGTCTGCGACTACCGCGCCGGGGCGGTGCGCGGTTACCTGCGCCATGATCCGACACGCAGCTGGCCCGAGGACGCCGACCTCGCGACGATCTTCGGGGCCGGGCACCTCGCGATCACGCTCGACCCGACCGCCAGCGCCGAGCGCTATCAGGGCATCGTGCCGCTCGAAGGCGCGTCGCTCGCCGATGCCGCGGAGGGCTATTTCACCAACTCCGAACAGCTGCCGACGTTCGTCAAACTGGCGATCGGCGGCGATGCAGCGACCGGCTGGGTCGGCGGCGGACTGCTGGTCCAGCACCTCGCGCGCAGCGAGATCGGCGGCGAGCGGCTGAGCCTTGCCGACCTGCATCCCGACTGGCAGCATGTGCTGGCGCTGACCTCGACTATGACCGACGCCGAGCTGACCGACCTGTCGCTGTCGGAGGAGACCCTGCTGTGGCGGCTGTTCCACGAGGAGGAGGTCCGGGTGTCGCTCGGCCCGGCCCCGACCCGCGGCTGCCGCTGCACGCTGGCGCACATCCGCGAGGTGCTCGACAGCTTCCCGCACGAAGACCGCGCCGACATGGCCGGCGACGACGGCGCGATCAAGGTCGATTGCGCCTTCTGCGCGCGGCATTTCCTGGTCGACGTTTGACCGCCCCCCTCGCCGTCATCCTGCTCTCGGGCGGGCTCGATTCGACGACCGTTGCTGCGATCGCCCGCCAGCGCGGCTTCCGGCTGCTGGCGCTGACGGTCGACTATAATCAACGCCACCGGATCGAGCTCGAGGCGGCAGCGCGCGTCGCTGCGGTCTATGCCGAGCGCCATATCGTGCTGCCGCTCGACCTGCGCGGCTTCGGCGGGTCGGCGCTGACCGGCGACATCGACGTGCCGAAAGGCGGTGTCGAGCCGGGCATCCCGGTGACGTACGTGCCGGCACGCAATACCATCTTCCTGTCGGTGGCGCTCGGCTGGGCCGAGGCGGCGGGCGCGCGCGACCTGTTCATCGGCGTCAACGCGCTCGACTATTCGGGTTACCCGGACTGCCGCCCCGAATTCATCGCGGCGTTCGAGGCGCTGGCCAATATCGCGACGCGCGCCGGCGACGAGGGTGCGGCATTTACCGTGCACACGCCCTTGGCAGCGATGACCAAGGCCGACATCGTGCGCGAGGCGGCGCGGCTGGATGTGGATCTCGGCATGACGTGGAGCTGCTACGACCCGACCCCGGCCGGACGGCCGTGCGGGGAATGCGATTCGTGCCGCCTGCGCGCCAAGGGGTTCGCCGACGCGGGGGTCGCCGACCCGGCGCTATGACCTACGCGGTCAAGGAACTCTACGTCACGCTGCAGGGCGAAGGCGCGCAGACCGGGCGGCGCGCGGTGTTCCTGCGCTTTGCCGGCTGCAACCTGTGGAGCGGACGCGAGGCCGACCGCGCGGCGGCGGTGTGCAGCTTTTGCGATACCGACTTCGTCGGCACCGATGGCCCCGGCGGCGGCAAGTTCGGCAACGCGGCCGACCTCGCCGCGGCCGTCGTCGCGGCGTGGGGGCCGGGCCGCGCGCACCGCCTGGTCATCTGCACCGGCGGCGAGCCCTTGCTACAGCTCGATCCGGCGCTGATCGAGGCGCTGCAGACGCACGGCTTCGCGGTCGGGGTCGAGACCAACGGCACGCTAGCGCCGCCGCCGGGCCTCGACTGGATCTGCGTCAGTCCCAAGGCCGATGCGCCGCTGGTGCTGACCGCCGGAAGTGAGTTGAAGCTGGTCTACCCGCAGCCGCTCGCGCCGCCCGAGCGCTTCGAGCGCCTCGCGTTCGAACACTTCTTCCTGCAGCCGATGGACGGACCCGCGCGCGAGACGAACACCCAGGCTGCCATCGCTTACTGCCTCGCCCACCCGCAGTGGCGGCTTGGCCTGCAGACCCACAAGCTGACGGGGCTGCCGTAGCAGCCCCGACAGGCGCTACGCGGCGATCGCAGTCCGGCGGCGGCGTGCGGCGGTGCCGACCAGCGCGAAGCCGGCGATCATCAGCGCCCAGCTGGCGGGCTCGGGCACGCCGCCCATGACGGCACCGTTCGCGGTCCCGGTGACGAGCAGATAGTTGCCGCCGAAGCGCAGCCCGTAAATGTCGGCGGTGCTGTCGACGACACCGCGGAACATGAATGCGTTCATCGCGCCCGGCGTCGAAATCGGTGCCAGCGTCACGAGATCATAAGACTGGATGACATTGCCGGCGGCATTGAGCGTCGAGATCGTCGCGTCGTTACCGAACCCCGGTCCATAGTTCATGAAAAAGCCGATCTGCGAATAGGCGGTCTTGCCGAGCAGCTGCGCATAGCCGGTCCCCGAATCGACGCCGATGTAAGTGGCGGTGCCGCCGAAGCTGCCGTTACCACCCAGCCCATAGCCGCCCTGCCCGACAACCGAGCCTTTGCCCGAATTGCCGCCGCCGTTGACCGACGTGAACGTGAAGCTGTCGACCATGATCGGGCCGAAAGTGAAATTATAGCTGCCATTGGCGAATGCGCCGAGGTTGAGACCCGGGCCGGTGTACCCGGTGTCGGTGGTCACCAACGTGCCGGCGCTGGCCGCCGCACCGATCGAAGCGGCAATGACCGCTGCTGCAATAATATGCTTCATTGGACGCACTCCCTGGGTTGATGCAGGGAATCTCGCAAATATTGTGCCAACCTGTCGCAAAATAAATTATCATTAACGTATCGTTACTTACGCGCTGTGCCTGAAAGCTGGTGATGCGCCACTGTAAAATATTCCGACACTTTTCGTCTCGTTCACCCCCGTCCGCGGTACGGTGCAACGCCCTGGTCGGGCAGCCACACGCCGGCGATCGGCACCCCCGTCTGCCAGAACACATCGATCGGGATGCCCCCGCGCGGATACCAATAGCCGCCGATGCGCAGCCAGTGCGGGGCCATCTCGCGGACCAGCCGCAATCCGATCCCGACGGTGCAGCTCTCGTGGAACGCGGCGTGGTTGCGGAAGGCCGCGAGGAACAGCTTCAATGACTTCGATTCGACGATGGTTGCGGCGGGGACGTAATCGATGACCAGATGCGCGAAGTCGGGCTGGCCGGTGACCGGGCACAGCGAAGTGAACTCGGGCGCGACGAAGCGCACGAGATAGCGTTCTTCGGGGTACGGATTGGGCGGATAGTCGAGCGTCGCGGCGTCGGGCGACGGCGGTAGCGCGCTCGCCTGGCCAAGGTGGGTGAGATCGGTCATCGGCCCCGATAATCGGTCGCGATGGCTCCCGTCAAACCGTGCGCCAAATCATCCGCTGACAAGCGCCACGCCCACCGCTATGTCAGGCGCTTAAAGGCGCGCGAGGAGCAGGATATGACCCCGTTGGTGACTACCGAGTGGCTGGCGGGCGAGCTCGGCAAGAGCGACGTTCGCGTCGTCGACGCCTCGCTACCCGGTGTCGGTGAAAGCCGCGACATGCGCGCCGGGTTCGAGGCCGGTCATATTCCGGGCGCTGTCTTCCTCGATCTCGACGAGCTGGTCGACAGCGCCAATCCGGTGCCGAACATGCTGCCACCGCCCGAAAAGTTCGCCAGCCGGATGCAGGCGATGGGGCTGGGCGACGGCAGCCGCATCGTCGTCTACGACAACTCGCCGGTACACTCGTCGGCGCGGGCGTGGTGGATGCTGACGCTGTTCGGCGCGCACGAGGTCGCCCTCCTCGATGGCGGCTGGGCGAAGTGGCAGTCTGAGGGCCGCGCGGTCGAATCCGGCAAGCCGGTCGTCCGCCACCGCCATTTCACCGTCTGGGCCGATACCAAGAACGTCCGCACGCTCGCCCAGATGACCGACAATCTGAAAACCCGCGCCGAGCAGGTCGTCGATGCGCGGCCTGCCGGGCGCTTCGCGGGAACCACGCCCGAGCCGCGCGAGACCTTACGCGGTGGCCACATGCCGGGCGCGCGCAACCTGCCCGCGAACGACCTGTTCAACGCCGACGGGACCTGGAAACAGGGCGAGTCGCTGCGGGCCGCGTTCACCGACGCCGGGGTCGATCTCGATAAGCCGATAGTCACCACCTGCGGCTCCGGGATTACCGCGGCGGTGGTCGCCTTCGGTGCGGCGCTGCTCGGGGCGAAGCAGGTCGCGCTGTACGACGGCAGCTGGTCCGAATGGGGCGCGCAGGCGAACACCCCGGTGGTGACCGGGGCGGCGTGAAGACGCCGACGCGTCTGGTCCATGCGGGGCGGCGGAGCGACTGGACGCGCGGCCCCGGGATGCGCGCCGGGATCGTTAACCCGCCGGTCTGGCATGCCTCGACGATCCTGTTCGACGACCTGGCGGCGCTCGACGCGGCGCGTGCCGATCCCGATGCCGGGCTGTTCTACGGCCGCCGCGGCACACCGACAACATGGGCGCTCGAGTCCGCGCTGACCGAGCTCGAGCCGGGTGCGGCGGGGACGCGGCTGTACCCCTCGGGCGTCGCGGCGATCGCGGCGGCGCTGCTGACCGTGCTGAAGGCCGGCGATCACCTGCTGATGGTCGACACCGCCTATGAGCCGTCGCGCTACTTCGCCGAGCGTACGCTACGCCCGCTCGGGATCGCGACGACTTACTACGACCCTTGCATCGGCGCGGACATCGCTGCGCTGGTACAGCCGAACACCCGGTTGATCCTGCTGGAGAGCCCCGGCTCGCTGAGCTTCGAGGTGCAGGACGTGCCCGCCATCGTCGCCGTGGCGCAGGCTCACGGGATCGCGACGATCATGGACAATACCTGGGCGACGCCGCTGCTGTTCTCGCCGATCGCGCACGGGGTCGATTTCAGCATGCAGGCACTGACCAAATATGTCGCCGGGCACAGCGACGTCATGATGGGGTCGCTGACGGTCAACGCGACCTGGTTCGAGCGGCTCACGGCGGCGAGCTACCGCCTTGGCTTCTGCGTCGCTCCCGACGATGCGTATCTGGTTCTACGGGGCCTGCGGACGCTGGACGTGCGGCTGCGGCAGCAGGGCGCGAGTGCGCTGACGGTGGCGCAATGGCTCGAAACGCACCGCCAGGTCGACCGCGTGCTGCATCCGGCGCTGCCGTCGCACCCCGGCCATGCGCTGTGGCAGCGCGACTTCGGCGGGTCCTCGGGGCTGTTCGGCTTTACGCTCAAGCACGGCAGCCGGGCCCACACCGCGGCGCTGATCGACGATCTCGTCCATTTCGGCATCGGCTTCTCGTGGGGCGGGTACGAGAGCCTGATCCTGCCGGTCGAACTCGCGGGCATCCGCACGGCCGGCGCGATCGCTTACCCGGGAAGCATCATCCGGCTGAGCATCGGGCTCGAGGATGCGGGCGACCTGATCGCCGACCTTGCGCAGGGGCTGGAGCGATATGGAGCGCAGTTCGACTGAAACTGTTGCCGGGTCGGCTTGGCCAACGCCGCTTGGCTCCTATTCGTCGAGAGCAGAACCAAAAAGGGGCGGCACGCGGCCGCCCCTTCTCGACGAACAGCGTTAACCGTATCAGCTTGCCAGAGCGGCTTTGCGACGGCGTGCGGCGAAGCCGGTAAGGCCCATACCCATCACCAGCATCGCCCAGGTCGACGGCTCCGGGATCGCGCTGATTGGGTCGCCGACACCGGCGACTTCGACACGCAGCCCGGTCGGATTGCCCGAAGCACTGGCGAAGTTGCGCACGATGAATGTCAGCGTGTTGTTCCCGGCGTTGAAGGTGCCGCCGGCCGAACTGAAGCTCGTGAAGCCGGTGAAAGTACCGCCGGAACCGGCGAGAGCGACGCCGTTCAGCAAGATCGTGTCGACCGAATTGTCCACCGCGAAACGACCGGTGAAGCTGGCGGTCGCGGCATTGATCCCGGCCAGCGAGAATGTCTCGCTATAGGTGTACAAGCCGTCGGTCGTCGCATCGAAACTATCGGCGGCATTCGCGCTCGGCGTCAGCCAGCGGGAGTTGGTGTCGTCGGCGAGCCACGGCCCGATCGGGAAATTACCGTTAGTGCCACCAGTGAAGACCGCACCGTCGTTCATCGTCCAATGGACATCGGCACCGTTACCGACCGCGATGGTCCCGTCCGCAGCGACCCCGGTATTGTAAAGCGTCGTGATCGTCACGGCGTTCGCCGGAACGACTGCAAAGGCCGCAACCGCGGCGAAAGCTAGCAACATTGTTTTCATTGAGAATTTCCTAATATCTTTATAGCTTACGCGGCACGCGACATACTTCGTATCCGCCATCCGCTATGCATAAACCGTGCCATGAATGACCTCGCTCTACAAACCGCTGCCGTCGCTTGCGATACAGGGTAAAAGTGTAAAATATTCCGACACTTGCAGGTTAACCGAGCTTAACTCCTCTTAACTTGACGGCGCATCGACGCGTGCATTCATGCCTTTGCCGCGCGCCGGACCGAAGCTGATTACTCGACGTCCTCGACGGCGACCGCTTCGCCCGTCACCCGCTGGCTGAGTGCAGCGGCCATGAACGGGTCGAGATCGCCGTCGAGGACCTGGCCCGGCGCGGTCGACGTTACCCCGGTGCGAAGGTCCTTCACCAACTGATACGGCTGCAACACGTAGGACCTAATTTGATGACCCCAGCCGATGTCGGTCTTGCCCGCCTCGACCGCGTTCGATGCCGCCTCGCGGATCGCCAGCTCGCGTTCGTACAGGCGGGCTTTCAGCATCTTCATCGCCGTCGCCCGGTTCTTGTGCTGCGAGCGCTCGTTCTGGCAGGCGACGATGACCCCGGTCGGCAAATGGGTGATCCGCACCGCCGAGTCGGTGGTGTTGACGTGCTGCCCACCCGAGCCCGAGGCGCGGTAGGTGTCGATCTTCAAATCCTTGTCGTCGATGACGATGTCGATGTCGTCGTCGACCACCGGATAGACCCAGACGCTGGCGAAGCTGGTGTGACGGCGCGCCGCGCTGTCGTACGGGCTGATCCGCACCAGCCGGTGGACGCCGCTCTCGGTCTTCGCCCAGCCGTACGCGTTCGGGCCCTTGAGCAGCAATGTCGCCGACTTGATCCCGGCCTGCTCGCCGGCGTGGAAGTCGATCAGCTCGACCTTATAGCCGTGGCGCTCGCCCCAGCGCATGTACATGCGCTGCAGCATCGCCGCCCAGTCCTGCGATTCGGTGCCGCCGGCTCCCGAGTTGACCTCGATATAGCTGTCGTTGGCATCGGCCTCGCCCGCCAGCAGCGCCGCGACCTTGTCGGTGTCGGCGCGGCGCGCGAGATAACCGAGCGCGGTGACGGCTTCATCGGCGAGCGCGGTGTCGCCCTCGGCCTCGGCCATGTCGTACAGCTCGACGTTGTCGGCCAGCTCGCGCTCGATCGCCCGCGTCGCGCCGATCGCCTCGTCGAGGCGGCGGCGCTCCTTCATGACGTCCTGCGCCGCCTTGGGGTCGTTCCACAGCGTCGGGTCCTCGACCCGCGCGTTCAGCTGATCGAGCCGCCGGAGCGCGCGATCCCAGTCAAAGAAACCTCCTCAGCAGGTCGAGCGCCTGCTGGATTTTATCGATATGGGCGATGCCCTCGGCGCGCATGTTGCTTCTTTCTGTTGCCCCTCCCTTGCCGGGAGGGCGAGAGACGGCGACGCCGGCCCTGGGTGGGGGTTCGTTGCCTGATCGACGAATGCAGTACCCCCACCCCGGCCCTCCCCGCAAGAGGGGGAGGGAGCTGTAGAAATCTGGTCCGATGCCTCAATAAATCCCGCCCGTATTCCGCATGAATTCCGCGTCCGACCGCACCGCCCGCGGGGCCGCCGCCTTCGCCCCTTCACCGCCGCCCACCGACCCCGTGCGCCGTGGTTCACTCTCCGGCTTGAACGCCTCCCAGATCACCGACGCCTTCGGATCGTCGGTCGGCCACGCGCCGAAGACGCGCTTGCCGCTGCGGCGTTCGACGCGGACCATGCGGACGCCGGGTGGGATGACGAACGGCAGCTTGGGCGCGTCCTCCAGAACCTTGACGCCGAACTGCTTCCAGATCGGCACCGCGATCGTCGCGCCCTGCGCGTAGCCGCCGAGATTGCGCGGCTTGTCGTAGCCGAGGTACAGGCCGGCGACGAGGTCGGGGGTGCCGCCGACGAACCACACATTCGTCGGGCCGGTCGTCGTACCGGTTTTGCCCGCCAGCGGCCGGTCCATGTCGGCGAGACGCACCGCGGTGCCGCGCAACACGACACCCTCCATCAGGTGCACCGCCTGATACGCCGTGCGCGCGTCGATCGACTGTTTGGGGACGCCGCCCGGGTGCGGCATCGGCTCGCCGTTCCAGTCAAGGGCGTTGCAGCCTTCGCAGGCGCGGGTGTCGGCGCGGTACAGCACGTGGCCGTCGCGGTCCTGCACCAGGTCGATCAGCGACGGCGTGTGCGCGCGGCCATTGTCGAACAGCTGCGCATAGGCATTCACCATCCGCATGACGGTGGTGTCGCCCGCCCCGAGCGCGATCGCCAGCACCGGCGGGTAATCGCCGATGCCGAACGCCTTCGCCTGTTTGACGACCTTGTCCATGCCGGTGTTGTAGGCGATGCGCACCGTCATCAGGTTGCGCGACTGCTCGAGCCCCCAGCGCATCGTCTGCGCGCCGGCATAGCCTTCTCTGCCGAAATTCTTGAAGCATTTCTGCCCGAGCCGCTTGGTCTGATAGACGCAGTACGGCGCGTCGACGACGATCGACGACGGCGTGAAGCCATTGTCCATCGCGGTCGCATAGACGATCGGCTTGAAGCTCGACCCCGGCTGGCGCAGCGCCTGCGTCGCGCGGTTGAACGAGCTGGCGCGCGCGTCGAAGCCGCCGACCATCGCCAGCACCCGGCCGGTATGCGGGTCCTCGACGACCATGCCGCCCGAGACTTCGGGGATCTGGCGCAGCGCGTATCCGCCGCCGCCGGCGGCCTTGGCGACGGGCACGACGTCGCCGGGCCGCAGCAGCTGCGACGCCGGCGTGCCGATGCCTTTGAGCGGCATCGCCGCGTTGGATGCCGCCATCCGCCCGCTGCTGCCGTCGGTGAACCCGAGCTCGATGTTGCCGCCGCTGTTCGCCAGCACCATCGCCGGATACCAATCGGGGTAGCCGGTGCCGAGATTGACCGCGCGCAGCCGGTCGGTCCAGCCGTCGCCGGGCGCGATCTTGGCCGCCGGACCGCGCCAGCCCTTGCCGCGTTCATAGCGCACCAGCCCGTCGCGCAATGCCTGCTCGGCGGCCGCCTGCATGGCGGGGTCGATCGAGGTGCGGATCCACAAGCCGCCGCCATAGACGCTGTTCGGTCCCGCGGCGGGCGTTTCGCCGTAGCGCGCGATCAGGTCGCGGCGGACGTCTTCGGTGAAATAATCGCCGTTGCGCACCGCCGCCGGGGCATGCGCGGCGATGGCGACCAGCGGGCGGGCTTCGGCCTCGGCCGACTGCGCCGGCGTCAGATAACCGTTCGCCGCCATCTGCTTCAGCACATAGTTGCGCCGCGCCAGCGCCCGGTCGTGGTCGGTCACCGGGTTATACGTCGACGGGGCCTTGGGCAGGATCGCTAGATACGCCATCTCCTCGAGATTGAGATCGGCGACCGACTTGCCGAAATACGCCTGCGCCGCCGCCTCGACGCCATAGGCGTTCCGCCCGAGGAAGATCTGGTTGAGGTAGAGCTCGAGGATCTGCGGCTTGGTGAACGCCGCCTCGATGCGCCGCGCGAGGAATGCCTCCTTGAGCTTGCGCGCGATCGACACCTTGCTGTTCTGCAGCAGGTTCTTCGCCAGCTGCTGGGTGATCGTCGATGCGCCGACCGGCCGCCGGTCGCTGCCGAGCGAGCCGATATTGGTGCCGATGGCCCGGATGATCCCCATATAATCGAGCCCGCCGTGCTCGAAGAAGGTCTTATCCTCCGCCGAAATGTAAGCGTGGACCAGCTGTGGCGGGATCTCGCCATAGTTGAGATAGACGCGCCGCTCGCGGGTGAAGCTGGTCAGCACCCTGCCGTCGCTGGCGCGCACCGTCGACGGCAGCGGCGCGGCGTATTGCGCCAGCTGCTTGGCATCGGGCAGCCCGTCGGTCGCCCAGGCATACAGCCCGACCGCCGCCAGCGCTCCGACGACCAGCAAAATCGCCGCCCACACTGCCAACCGCCGCATTCAAACCCTTCCGCTTACTCGGCCCTGTCTATAGCAGCCGCAGCCGATGGAGCAACGCGAGCCCGCACCGGCTTGCCGCCGCTGCGCAACAGATGCGCTTCGATGGCACGCGCGATGCCCTCGCCGATGCGGCGCTGGCCGGCTTCGGAGAACAGCAGCTTGGCGTCGTCGTCGTTGGTGACGTAACCGGTTTCGAGCAGCACCGAGGGGATGTCGGCGGCCTTAAGCACGAGGAAGCCGGCAAAATGGTGGAACTCGCCGCGGAAGCCGATGCGGCTGGCGAGTTCGTCCTGCAGCGTCTCGGCGAAGGCGACCGCGACGTTCATCGTCTGGCGCTGCTCGAGGTCGATCAAGATGTCGCCGACTTCTGGAGCTTCGCGAGCGATGTCGACGCCGGCGATGATGTCGGCCTTGTTCTCGCGCGCCGCCAGCCGCGCCGCCACCGCGTCGGAGGCGGTGGCCGACAGCGTGTAGACGCTGGCCCCGCGCGCGCCGGCGTTCGGCGCGCTATCGGCGTGGACCGAGACGAACAGATCGGCCTTGGCCGCGCGGGCGATGGCGACGCGGCCGTTGAGCGGGATGAAGCGGTCGTCGTCGCGGGTCAGCTTGACCCGGACCGCGCCGGTCGCGCGCAACGCTCGCGCCGCTTCGCGCACGATCGCCAGCGTCGCGTCCTTCTCGTACTGGCCGCCGAGCGAGCTGATCGCACCGACGTCCTTGCCGCCATGCCCGGCATCGATGACGACCAGCGGCTGGCGCCCGGCGTGGTGCTGAACCGGAGCGGGCACCCCGCCGAAGACATCGTCCGGCAGGTCGAAGTCGGTGACCAGCGCCGGGCCGAAGCCGGGCAGCGTCGTCCGCCCGCGCGACACGGCCCGCTTGAACTGTCCCGCGCCGACGGGAGCCAGTTCGAGGATCAGACGATGATCGCCCCCCTGCGTCGACGACCTGACCCGCATCGGCTCGGCGAGGTCGATCACCAGCCGCGCGGTATGCGTATCGAACTGCCCGATCCGCGCCCGCGTTACCGGTGCGCGGCCATCGACGGTGACCCGGGGGCTCGACACCCCCGCCAGATCGACCACCAGGCGCCGCGGGGCCTCGAGCGCAAAGCCCTTCGGCGGCGGGACCGCATCGTCGAGAACGATGGTCACCCGCGCGCCGTCGATGGTCAGCCCACCGACGACGGCTGCCGACGCGGGCGCGGCGCAGAGCAGGATCAGGAGGAGGAGGAGCCGGCGCATGGCGGAGCGATAGCGCGACATCAAGCCATACCGAACCTATTTTGTCATTCCGGCGAAGGCCGGAACCCATGACCTCACTCGTCGAGGTTCGAGATTATGGGTTCCGGCTTGCGCCGGAATGACAGTTCACATCAGTGATTGGCTGCAAGCTCGTGATAGCCCGCCTATCTCGCCCCGATCCACGCTTTCGGTTGTGACTTGCCCAAACGGGTGCTAGCACGGTGGCACGGTACGGAAAAAGGCATCACGTCCGGCTTCCGATCACGCCGTGTCGCACGGGGCCCGCGCCCCGGCTTGCCGGTCTAACTACCGCACCCAAGCCAGATGCCGGGCCTTGCCGGCAGTTTCAGCGCCTCGACGGCGGGTCCGTGACCTGTCCCGAACGGCATAGGTTAGGGTCGCATGACGTCGACGGATTACAGCGCAGCTGCCACCGGCCTTCGGGCTGGCGCAGGCGCGCGGTCGACGCTCCCACTCGCATCACATCAACCCCCGGCCGGAAACGCGCGAAGCTGCGCGACCGGCCTTTTTTCGCGCCCGTCCCGCCTTTCCGCGCAAGCAGGAGGCGGCTCCGGCGCTATGGAGCACATATATGGCACAGCGCATGCTGATCGACGCCCGCCACCCGGAGGAAACCCGCGTTGCGGTCGTCAACGGCAATCGGATTGAAGAATTCGACTTCGAAGCTGCCGATAAAAAGCAGCTCAAAGGCAATATCTACCTAGCTAAAGTCACCCGGGTCGAACCGTCGCTGCAGGCGGCGTTCGTCGAATATGGCGGCAACCGCCACGGCTTTCTCGCCTTCGCCGAAATCCACCCCGATTATTATCAGATCCCACGCGAGGACCGCGAGGCGCTGCTCCGCGAGGAAGCCGCGCTGGTCGATGCCGAGGCGCACGAACCTCTTGAAGGCGAGGACGGCGAGGAGGTCGCCGAGGTCGGCGGCGGGGCCGACGGCGACACCGACGTCATGCGCCGCCAGCGCCAGGCACTGCGCCGCCGCTACAAGATCCAGGAGGTCATCCGCCGCCGCCAGGTGCTGCTGATCCAGGTCGTCAAGGAGGAGCGCGGCAACAAGGGCGCGGCGCTGACGACGTATCTCAGCCTAGCGGGCCGCTACTGCGTGCTGATGCCCAACACCGCGCATGGGGGCGGCATCAGCCGCAAGATCTCGAACCTGACCGACCGCAAGCGGCTGAAGAAGATCATGTCCGACCTGCATCTGCCGGCCGGCATGGGCGCGATTGTGCGCACCGCCGGGCTGAAGCGCACGTCGGCCGAGATCAAGCGCGACTTCGATTATCTGACGCGGTTGTGGGACGAAATCCGCGAGACGACGCTGGCGTCGGAAGCGCCGTGCCTCGTCCACCAGGATTCGGACCTGATCAAGCGCGCCATCCGCGACATCTACACGCGCGATATCGAACAGGTGCTGGTCGAGGGCGACGAGGGTTACGCCGCGGCGCGGACGTTCATGCAGATGCTGATGCCGGCGCACGCCAAGAAGGTCGTCGAATACACCGATCCGGTGCCGCTGTTCCAGCGTTTCGGCGTCGAAGGCCAGCTCGAGGCGATGTACTCGCCGATCGTCCAGCTGCGCTCGGGCGGCTATATCGTCATCAACCCGACCGAGGCTTTGGTCTCGATCGACATCAACTCGGGCCGCAGCACGCGCGAGCACGGCATCGAGGACACCGCCTACAAGACCAACATGGAGGCGGCCGAGGAGATCGGGCGGCAGCTCCGCCTGCGCGACATGGCCGGGCTGGTCGTCATCGACTTCATCGACATGGAGGTCGGCGGCAACAACCGCCGGGTCGAGCGTGCCATGAAGGACGCCCTCAAGCACGACCGCGCCCGCATCCAGATCGGCCGGATCAGCTCGTTCGGGCTGATGGAGATGAGCCGTCAGCGGCTACGCACCGGCGTCCTCGAAGCCTCGACGCACATCTGCCCGATGTGCGACGGCTCGGGCACGGTGCGTTCGGTATCGTCGGCGGCGCTCGCGGCATTGCGCGGGCTCGAGGCGGAGGCGCTCAAGGGCCGTTGCAGCGAGTTCACGCTGAATGCCGGACGCGAGGTCGCGGTCTATATCCTGAACCGCAAGCGCGCCGAGCTGAACGAGCTCGAGGACCGCTACGGCATCCAGATCGCGACGATCCCCAACGACGAGCTGCTGGGGCCAAACTTCACCATCGAGGCCGGCGGTCCGCCGCCGTCGAAGCCGGTGACGATGAGCGCGCTGCCGCCGCCGGTGGTGATCGAGGAAGACGACGAGATCGAGGACGCCGAAGTCGATCTCGGCGACGAGGACGACGATATCGAAGATGCGGCACTGGTGCGCCGCGGACGGCGCGACGAGGTCGGTGAAGTCGACGCCGGCGACGAGAGCGATGTCGAGCCCGGCGCAAGCGGCGAACCGCGCGAGAGTGCCCGCGAAGGCGGCCGTGACGGTGGACGTGACGAGCGCGGCGGTCGCGGTCGCCGCCGTCGCCGTCGCGGGGGCGGCCGCAGCGACGGCCGCGTCGAGCCACGCCGCGACGGCGAGCCCGAAGCGCAGTTCGCCGAAACTGGCAGGCAGGACGCTGCCGGTTCGACCGGAGATACGGTCGAAGCTGAAACCGGCTTCCGCGAGCACGATGATGGAGCGAACGAAGGCGAACTGGAAAGCGCGGTTGCCGGCCCGGCGCAGCGGGCACCGGCCAACGACACCGCCGAGGAGGGCGAGCGTAAGCGTCGCCGCCGCGGCCGCCGCGGTGGCCGTCGCCGGGATGGCGATGCAGGGGTCGCCTCCGCCGGCGGCGCCTCCGACATGGAAGGTGAGCCCGCCGCAGGCGGTCTCGCCGAGCCCGAGTTCGTCGACGCGGTCGGCGTCATCGTGGATGTCGCGGCCGAACTCGACGTGCCGCCGGAGGTCGCCGAGCAGCCGGAACCGGTCGTTGCCAAGCCACGCCGATCGCGATCGAAGAAGGTCGTCGAAGCTGCGCCGGAGCCCGCGCCGGCATCGGCCGAGCCGATCGCCGAGCCTGTCACCGACGCTAAACCGGTCCGTCGCCGTGCCGCGCCCAAAAAGGCGAAAGCGACTGCCGGTGCCGCCGACCGCCAGGTTGAGGCGGCAACGGCGGGGCCGGAAGCGATCGAGTCCGTCGCCGTCTCACCGGTTGCCGTCTCACCGGTAACCGTCGAGCCGGTCGCAGTAGAGCCCGTCGCCGTGGAGGCGGTTACGGTTCAAGCCGTCGATGTCGCACCGTCGACGGCCGAGCCGGACCTGACTTCGGTCGCCGCGGCGGTCGTCCCGGCCCAGCCGGCAGCCGTGCCCGCCAACGACGCGTCCAATGGCGTCGATAACACTGCCAATCCGCGCAAAGGGTGGTGGCAGCGAACCTTCGGCGCTTAGCGGCGATCAGCCCTGCTCTCCCTCCCCGGCCGGGGAGGGAGAGTTGACACGCCTCCGGTTGTCGCCCTGCCCACCCCTGTCGTCTGCGGATAGCTCAGCGCCAGCCCCTGCAACGAGCGCACCGCCAGATACCCGAACGCCTCCGCCTCGAGTGCATCGCCGTCCCAGCCGACCGCCTCGACCGGCAGCGTCGGCACGCCGGTGCGCTGCCCCAGCATCCGCATCAGCGTCGCGTTATGCCGCCCGCCGCCGGTGACCAGCAGCCGTCGCGGCGCGACCGGGATGTGCCGCAGGGCCTCCGCCACCGTCGCCGCAGTGAAGGCGGTCAGCGTCGCGGCTCCGTCGGCGAGGCTCAGCCCCCGCGCCGCACCGATCGAGAAATCGGCGCGATCGAGCGACTTCGGCGGCGCAAGATCGAACCAGCCGAGATCGAGCATGTTGGTCAGCACATCGTCATGGACTTCGCCGGTCGCCGCGATGCCGCCGCCCGCATCATGGCTCCGCCCGCCTTCGGCGCGCACCCAATCGTCGATCAGCGCATTGCCCGGCCCGGTGTCGAAGCTGCCCCAATCGTCTTCGCCGCGGCGGCCGAACCAGGTGATGTTGCCGACGCCACCGAGGTTGAGCACCGCGACCGGCCCTTCCGCCAGTAGCGGCGCGACCAGCGCGCGATGGTACACCGGGGCGAGCGGTGCGCCCTGCCCGCCCGCTGCGACGTCGGCCGAGCGGAAGTCGCTGACCACCGCAATCCCGGTCAGCCGCGCCAGCAAGGCCGCGTCGCCGATCTGCCACGTCCAGCCGCGCTCGGGCCGGTGCGCCACCGTCTGCCCGTGAAAGCCGACCACCGCGATCTCGCTCGCGGCGACGCCGGCGTGGGCCAGCACCGTGGTGACCGCCGCAGCGTGGCGCAGCGTCAGCTCGCGCGCGACCGCGTCGATGAGCGGGTGCGGCCCAGGTCGGTCGTGCGCCAACGACGCCGCCATCGCGGCGCGCAGTTCGGCCCGGAACGGCTCGTCATAGGCCGACCCCGCGAAGCTCAGCCGCTCGACGACGTTCGCGCCATCGCTGCGGATCAGCGCGGCGTCGATGCCGTCCATCGAGGTTCCGGACATCAGGCCCACCGCCAACACCGGCGCGAACCGTGCCGCGTCCGGGCTTTCCGCCGCGCTCGCGCTTATGCTAACCGGCCCCATGACCTATGCCTCCGCCTTCCTGCGCACGCTCGACGAGCGCGGCTTCATCCACCAGATCACCGACGCCGCCGCGCTCGACGCCGCCGCGGGTGTCGGGCCGATCACGGCCTACGTTGGTTATGACTGTACCGCACCGTCGCTGCATATCGGCAATCTCGTCTCGATCATGATGCTGCGCAACCTGCAAGCGACCGGGCACAAGCCGGTGGTGCTGCTCGGCGGCGGCACGACGCGCGTCGGCGACCCCTCGGGCAAGGACGAAGGCCGCCAGCTGCTCGACGACGCGCGCATCGCCGCCAACATGGCGAGCATCCGGCGCATCTTCGAACGGTTCCTGACGTTCGGCGACGGCCCGACCGACGCGGTCATGGTCGACAACGCCGACTGGCTCGACCGCCTCGAATACATCCCGTTCCTCCGCGACATCGGGCGGCACTTCAGCGTCAACCGCATGCTCGGTTTCGATTCGGTCAAGCTCCGCCTCGACCGCGAGCAGCCGCTGAGCTTTCTCGAATTCAACTACATGATCCTGCAGGCGTACGACTTCCTCGAGCTGTCGCGCCGGGTGGGCTGCACGCTGCAGATGGGCGGCTCGGACCAGTGGGGCAACATCGTGGGCGGCACCGACCTGATCCGGCGCGTGGACGCCAAGCCTGCCTTCGGCCTGACGACGCCGCTGATCACGACGGCAGACGGTGCCAAGATGGGCAAGACCGCCGCGGGCGCGGTGTGGCTGCACGAGGACTCGCTGCCGGCGTACGACTACTGGCAGTTCTGGCGGAATACGCACGACGCCGACGTCGGGCGGTTCCTGCGGCTGTTCACGGACCTGCCCGAAGTAGAGTGCGCGCGGCTGGAGCAGCTTGAGGGTGCTGAGATCAACGCGGCGAAGGTCGTGCTGGCGAACGAAGCGACCGCATTGTGCCGCGGGCGGGAAGCTGCTGCTGAGGCCGAGGAGACCGCAGGGAAGGCGTTTGTGCCCAACTCTATGTCACTTTCATTGAGCATAGAAAGCGCGACGGTATCTAATCTGGGTCGGCTTCCAACTCTCGCTATTGACGATCACATTTCCCTTCTCGACGCGTTAATTGGCTTAAACTTCGCCACTTCTAAAGGCGAGGCCAAACGCCTTGTCACGCAAGGTGGTGCGAGTGTCGATGGCGTTCAGATACGGGATTTGGACGCGATGATCGACGTGACAGCAGGTCCTAAGCGTTTGTCAGCCGGCAAGAAGCGCCACGGAGTCCTGATCGCCGCATGACCTCCACCGCTCGTTCGGCGCGGTGGTCGACGCGCGGACGCGGGTGCTGATCCTTGGCAGCCTGCCGGGGGTTCGTTCACTGGCGGTGGCGGAATATTACGCCCATCCACGGAATGCGTTCTGGACCCTGCTCGGCAGCGTCCTCGATCGTGACCTGCGCTTGCTGCCGTATGACGCGCGGCTGGCGGCGGTGCTCGACGCGAGTGTCGGGCTGTGGGACGTGGTCGCGGCGGCGCGGCGCGAGGGCAGCCTCGACAGCGCCATCCGCGCGCCCGAGCTACACGACCTTGCTAAGCTGGTGCGCGAGTTGCCCGCGCTGGCGGCGGTGGCGTTCAACGGCCAGACCGCGGCAATGCTGGCCCGGCGGCAGGGTGTCGATTGGGGCGGGGTGGCGCAGGTTGCGCTGCCGTCAAGCAGCGCGGCATACACGCTGCCAATTGGGGTGAAGATCGAGGCGTGGGGGGTGTTGCGGGAGTTTCTATCCTGATCGCAGCTCTTCTGATCCGCTTGCCTTAAGGGGAGGGCTGGGGGTGGGGGCGATAAGCGAGAAACTACCGTATCCCGGTCCGAGCACTCCCCCACCCCAGCCCCTCCCCTGAAGGGGAGGGGAGCAGAAAGACGTCACCCGGACCGCAGCAAGCCGACCGCAGCATCGCGCTCGAACAGGTAGAGCAGCACCCGCGCCGCCTGCCCGCGCGGCCCCTCGAGGCCGCCGTCGCGGTCGAGCAGCAGCCGCGCATCGTCGCGCGCGGTCTGTACCAGCCGCGCCATCCGCTCCGGGTCCGCGAGGCGGAACTCCTGCTCGCCCGCCTGCTTGGTGCCGAGCATCTCGCCGGCACCACGCAAGCTTAGATCGGCCTCGGCGATGCGGAAGCCGTCGCCGGTCTCCCGCATCAGTGCCAGCCGGGCGCGCGCCGTCTCCGACACGACGGCATCCCGCAGCAGCAGGCACACCGACTTGCCCGTCCCGCGCCCGACCCGCCCGCGCAGCTGGTGCAGCTGCGCCAGCCCGAAGCGCTCGGCCGCCTCGATGATCATCAGCGTGGCATTGGGCACGTCGACGCCGACCTCGATCACCGTGGTCGCGACCAGTAGCTGCAGCCGGCCACCGGCGAAATCCGCCATCACCGCGTCCTTCTCGGTCGGTTTCAGCCGCCCGTGGACCAGCCCCACGGTGTCGCCGAACTGCACCCGCAATGCTGCCGCGCGCGCCACCGCTGATGCGGTGTCGCCGCTCTCGCTGCCCTCGACCAGCGGGCACACCCAATAGGCCTGTCCGCCGCCCGCGAGATGCCGCGCGAGGCCCGCGGTGACATCGTGGATGCGGTCGAGCGCCACGACGCGCGTGTCGATCGGCTGACGGCCCGGCGGCAGCTCGTCCAATCGCGACACGTCCATCTCGCCGTACGCGGTCAGCGCCAGCGTGCGCGGGATCGGCGTGGCGGTCATCACCAGCAGGTGTGGCGGCACCACCGCCTTCGCCGCCAGCATCAGGCGCTGGTGGACGCCGAAGCGGTGCTGCTCGTCGATCACGACCAGCCCGAGGTCGCGATACGTTACCGCCTCCTGGAAGATCGCGTGGGTGCCGATCAGGATGTCGATGTCGCCGGTCGCCAGCCGGTGCAGGATGTCCTCGCGCACGCGCCCCTTGTCGCGCCCGGTGAGGATGGCGATCCGCACCGGCAGCGCGCCGAGCTGCGCGGTCAGGCTGGCGAAATGCTGGCGAGCGAGGATCTCGGTCGGCGCGAGAAACGCCGCCTGCGCGCCGCTTTCGAACGCGGTCAGCATCGCCAGCAGCGCCACCAGCGTCTTGCCCGAGCCAACGTCGCCCTGCAGCAGCCGCAGCATCGGCGCGGCCTGCGCCAGATCACCGGCGATTTCCGCCGTCACCCGCGTCTGTGCCCCCGTCAGCGCCCATGGCAGCTGCTTGACCAACGCCCCGGTCAGCGCCCCCGTCCCCGCCAGCGCGCGCCCGCGCCGCCGCCGGGTGTCGGCTCGCACCAGCAGCAACGCCAGTTGGTTCGCCAGCAATTCGTCATATGCCAACCGGTCGCGCGCCGCCGTTTCGTCCCGCAGCGCGTGCGCGTCGCTCAGCGCCTGCCGCCAGCCCGGCCAGCCGCGCGTCGCGAGCACGCTCGGCTCGATCCATTCGGTCAGCGGCGGCGCGCGGACGAGCGCGGCCTCGGCAAGCTGGCCCATGCGTCGGTTGGTGATGCCTTCGGTAAGCCCATACACCGGTTCGCGTGCCGGGATGCCGGCGATCGCGCCCGGCGCGACGACATAGTCCGGATGCGCCATCTGCAGCCATTGCCCGTAACGGTCGAGCCGCCCGCTGACGACCCGCCTTTCACCCACCTGCAGCAGCTTGCGCGCATAGCCGCCGCCCTGGCCGAAGTAGATCAGGTCGATATACGTCCCCGCATCGTCGACGCAGCGCACCCGAAACGGCGCGCGGGGCGAGCCGCTCTCGTAACCGGTGACCAGCAGTTCGACGACAACGAGACGCCCCTCGTCGGCCTCGTCGAGCCTGGGCACGTGCACCCGCTCGAGCGCCATCACCGGCAAATGGAACAGCAGGTCGACGACGCGGGTGAGCTTCAACCGCGCCAGCTGGCGCGCCAGTGTCGCACCCACGCCCTTCAGGGCGGTGACCTCGGCGAACAGCGGGTTGAGCGAGGCGGGGCGCATGCTATGGAGAGCCATAGCGCAGGCACCCTGCCGGTTCCAAACCGGCGGGACCGCGGCTGTTGGAGCATGTATGGACGGCGTCGAAGTGACTGTGAGCGAACTCGATTTCCGCCAGCGCCGCCTCGCCTTCCGCGCCTGGCACCGCGGCACCCGCGAAGCCGACCTGATGATCGGTGGCTTCGCCGACCGCCACGCGGCGTCGTGGGGGTTAGCCGAGATTGCGTGGTTCGAGACCCTGCTCGAGGAACAGGACGTCGACATCATGGCGTGGGCGATCGGGACGCAGATGCCGCCGCCGCGGTTTGCCGGATCGCAAATGGCGGCACTGCAGGCGCTGGACTATGTTGCGAAGTCGATGCGTTGAGGGAGCTTGCTGCAGTCCGGTGCCGTCCTGACTTTCTTCCTGCTCCCCTCCCCTTCAGGGGAGGGGCCGGGGGTGGGGTCTCCGTATGACTGCGCGCATCGATCCCAGACTAGCCTGCTTCGCTCGCGATATGCGAACATCGCCCACGCCGATCGAAGCGGCGCTATGGCGACGGTTGCGTGACTCGCAGCTGAGTGCGTTCAAGTTTCGACGGCAGACGGTGCTCTATCCATACGTCGCCGATTTCTGCTGCCCGGCAGTCGGGCTGATCATCGAGCTGGACGGAACCACGCACGACGCGGCGGCTGACGCGGTACGCGACACTGCACTGCTCGCGAGAGGCTACCAGACGCTGCGCTTCACCAACGTCGAGGTCGGGTCGAATATAGAAGGCGTGCTGCTGACCATATTATCGACCGCCCAGTCGCGCGCTGCGTTCCCCACCCCCCGGCCCCCTCCCCTGAAAGGGAGGGGGAGCAGGAAGCAGGCGACGCTCTCTTCCTCTCTTCTGCTCACCTCCCCTTCAGGGGAGGGGTCGGGGGTGGGGACGCCGCCCAAGCAGAAACCCCAATGATCGACCCATCTGCCCTCCTCGCCGCGCGCGAATCGCTCACCCTCGCCGGCTGCCCCGCCGGGTACCTGCCGTGGCTGCTGGCCGATCTTGCCCGGGCCTCCAAGTCCCGCGCGGTGTTTATCGCCGCCGACGAGCAGGCGGCGCGTGGCATGCTCGACGCCGCGGTGTTTTTCGCGCCCGAGCTCGAGACAGTGTATTTCCCGGCGTGGGACTGCCTGCCGTACGACCGCGCCTCGCCGAGCCTGCGGGTATCGAGCGAGCGGCTGGCCGCGCTCGCCGCGCTGACCCGTCCGACGGAGCGGGCGCAGTTGCTGGTGACCACGGTCAACGCGGCGCTACAGCGGACGCTGGCGCCGGCGCGGATCGCGGCGCTGACCGCGCACATCCAGGCGGGGGCGCGGATCGACCGCGACAAGCTCGCGCTGATGCTCGGCGCGAACGGCTTCGTGCGCGCCGATACCGTTATCGAGGCGGGCGAGTATGCGGTTCGCGGCGGGCTGCTCGACCTGTTCCCGGCGGGCAGCGAGCACGCGCTGCGGCTCGACTTCTTCGGCGACGAGATCGAGAGCGTGCGGTCGTTCGATCCCGCCACCCAGCGCACCGTCGGCTTGGCCGACGGCTTCACGCTGCTCCCGGTCAACGAGGTGCTGCTGAACGACGACAGCATCCGCGCCTTCCGGGCCGGCTACCTCGGCGCGTTCGGGGCGAATGCCACCGGCGACGCGCTGTACGGCGCGATCAGCGAAGGACGGCGGCTGGCGGGCATGGAGCATTGGCTGCCGCTGTTCGAAGGGGGCCTCGCGACGCTGTTCGACCACATCGGCGACGGCGCGGTGATCGTCCGCGATGCCGGGACCGACGCGGCTGCCGAGCAGCGGTTCGAGGCGATCACCGACTATCACGACAACCGCCAGGCGGCGATGAGCGCCAAACCGGGCAGCTACCGCCCGCTGCCGCCCGGGACGCTGTACCTCGGCAAGGACGAGTGGCGCGGGCACTTGGCGAGCGCGCGTGTTCATCTGACGTCGCCGTTCAGCGTCCCCGACGGCACCCGGCGCACGATCGATTGCGAAGCGACCGGCCCGCGCGACTTCACCCCCGAGCGGACCGCGCAGAGCAACGTCTACGACGCGGTCAAGACGCACATCGACGACCTGCGCAAGGCCAAGACCCGCATCGTGCTCGCCAGCTACTCGAACGGTTCGCGCGAGCGGCTGCAGGGGCTGCTTGCCGATCACGGCGTCACTGACACGGCGCTGGCCGACAGCTGGCAGCAGGCGCTGGGCGCCGCGGCGAAGGGCAGCGTCGCGCTGACGGTGGTGCCGCTCGAACACGGCTTCACGCAGAACAAGCTCGCGGTACTGACCGAGCAGGACATGCTCGGCGACCGGCTCGTCCACCGCCGCCGCTCGGCGAAGAAGGCGGACGCTTTCCTCGCCGAGTTGTCGATGCTGACGCCGGGCGACCTGCTGGTCCACAAGGATCACGGCATCGGGCGCTACGAAGGCCTCGTCGCAGTGGCGATCGGCAAGGCCCCACACGACTGCGTCATGCTGAGCTACGACGGCGGCGACAAGCTGTATGTGCCCGTCGAGAACATCGACGTGCTGTCGCGCTACGGCTCCGAGAGCGACGGCGTCGGGCTCGACAAACTCGGCGGCGTCCAGTGGCAAAACCGCAAGGCGCGCATGAAGGAGCGCATCCGCGCCATCGCGGGCGAACTGATGGCGACCGCGGCGCAGCGCGCGCTCCGCGAAGCCGATGCCGCGGTCCCCGACCCGCACGGCTATGCCGAGTTCGCCGACCGCTTTCCCTACGTCGAGACCGAGGACCAGCAGCGCGCCATCGACGATGTCCTCGCCGATCTCGCCAGCGGCCGCCCGATGGACCGGCTGGTCTGCGGCGACGTCGGCTTCGGCAAGACCGAGGTCGCGCTCCGCGCCGCCTATACCGCAGCGCTCAGCGGCATGCAGGTCGCGGTCGTCTGCCCGACGACATTGCTCGCGCGCCAGCATTTTGCCGGCTTCCGCGAGCGCTTCGCCGGGCTGCCGATCGAGGTGCGCCAGCTGTCGCGGCTGGTCACCGCGGCGCAGGCCAACGAGGCCCGCGCGGGTCTGGCCGACGGCACCGTCGATATCGTCATCGGCACGCATGCGCTGCTGGCGAAGTCGGTCGCGTTCAAGCGGCTCGGGCTGGTCATCGTCGACGAGGAACAGCGCTTCGGCGTCACCCACAAGGAGCGGCTGAAAGGATTGAAGGCCGACGTCCACGTCCTGACGCTGACCGCGACGCCGATCCCGCGCACGCTGCAGATGGCGCTGACGGGCCTGCGCGAGCTGTCGATCATCGCGACGCCTCCCGTGGACCGGCTGGCGGTGCGGACCTACGTCATGCCATGGGACGAGGTGGTGATGCGCGAGGCGCTGCTGCGCGAGCATTACCGCGGCGGGCAGAGCTTCTTCGTCACCCCCAAGATCGCCGACCTGCCCGATATCGAGGCGTTCCTCCGTGACAAGGTCCCCGAGATCAAGGCGGTCACGGCGCACGGCCAGATGTCGCCGACCGAGGTCGAGGAGCGCATGAGCGCGTTCTACGACCGCAACTACGACGTGCTGCTGTCGACGACGATCGTCGAGTCGGG
>JANOOK010000096.1:0-34832 GCA_031421275.1 Sphingomonadaceae bacterium | reverse complement strand
GTATGGGCCCCCGCCTGCGCAGGGGTGACGAGCTCCGGTTCAGCCTGACTCAAACAGAATCTGGTGTGTCGAAGAGTCGCCAAAGCTCAGCAGCGAAAGATCAGTTTTTACGTCGAAACAGGGGCGGTTACAGAGCGCCGAAAAGTGAGCTTAAGCAGCTTAGCCCGATCGCCGCTTGCACCCTTTACCGCGTTGGAGCGATAAGCGGGCATGACCGGCAAACCGCTCCGCTCCGCCGCAAGTTACGGAAAGCGCGACCGCGACGGCTTCATCCATCGCAGCTGGATGAAGGCGCAGGGTTTCCCCGATCACGTCTTCGACGGGCGGCCGGTGATCGGTATCTGCCAGACCTTCAGCGAGTTCAACCCGTGCCATAGCCATCTCCGCGACATCGCCGAGGGGGTCAAGCGCGGCGTCTGGGAGGCCGGGGGTTTGCCGCTCGAATTCCCCGCGATGTCGCTCGGTGAGACGCAGATCCGCCCGACCGCGATGCTGTTCCGCAACCTGATGAGCATGGACGTCGAGGAGTCGATCCGTGGTTATTCGATGGACGGCGTCGTGCTGCTCGGCGGCTGCGACAAGAACAGCCCGGCGATGCTGATGGGCGCGGCGTCGGTCGGGCTACCCGCCATGCTGGTCAGCTCGGGGCCGATGCTCAACGGCAAGTTCCGCGGCAAGGACATCGGCTCGGGAACCGACGTCTGGCGGTTCAGCGAGGAGGTCCGCGCCGGCACCATGTCGAACGCCGAATTCATGGCCGCCGAAGCCGGCATGTCGCGCTCGCCCGGCACCTGCATGACGATGGGCACCGCCTCGACGCTCGCCTGCATCTTCGAGGCGATGGGACTCAGCCTGAGCTACAACGGCACCATCCCCGGCGTCGACGCACGGCGCAAGGCGATGGCGCATCGCACCGGCAACCGCATCGTCGAGCTGGTCAAGGCCGGGGCGACGATCGGCGACGTGCTGACCCGCCCGGCGTTCGAGAACGCGGTCAAGGTCTGCGCCGCGATCGGCGGCTCGACCAACGCGGTGCTCCATCTGCTGGCGCTGGCGGGCCGCGCCGGGATCGAGTTCAGCCTTGCCGACTGGCAGGAACTCGGCGCGGGGGTGCCGCTGCTCGTCGACCTGATGCCGTCGGGGCGCTTCCTGATGGAGGACTTCCATTATGCCGGCGGCGTGCCCGCCGTGATCGCCGCGCTCGGCGAGCAGCTGCACCTCGACCATGTCGGAGTCTCGGGCGAGAGCTTGCGCCAGGTCGCGGCGGCGTCGGCGAACTACAACACCGAGGTGATCCGTCCGCTCGCGCAGCCGCTGATGGTGCACGGCGGGCTGGTCATCCTGCGCGGCAACCTCGCGCCGCTGGGTGCGGTGATCAAGCCGGGCGCGGCGACGGCAGAACTGCTGCAGCATCGCGGCCGGGCGGTAGTGTTCGACTCGATCGAGGATTTCCACGCGCGCGTCGACGACCCCGAACTCGACATCGATGCAAGCTGCGTGATGGTGCTGCGCGGCTGCGGCCCGAAAGGCTATCCGGGTATGCCCGAGGTCGGCAACATGCCGATTCCGCAGAAGCTGCTCGAGGCCGGGGTGCGCGACATGGTACGCGTGTCGGACGCGCGGATGAGCGGCACCGCGTTCGGCACGGTCGTGCTGCACTGCGCTCCCGAAGCCGAAGCCGGCGGTCCGCTGGCGCTGGTGCAGAACGGCGACATGATCGCGCTCGACACCGTAGTGGCGTCGCTGACGCTCGAAGTCGGCGACGAGGAGCTGGCACGGCGCAAGGCGGCGTGGGTGCAGCCGGTGTCGCCGTACACGCGCGGCTGGTACAAGCTGTACATCGACCATGTCCTGCAGGCCGACCGGGGGGCCGACCTCGACTTCCTAGTCGGCAGCAGCGGCTCGGTCGTCACGCGCGAGTCGCATTGATGGCGGATGCGCTGGAGGGGGCGTTCCTCGCGATCGACTGGGGCACCAGCAACCGCCGCGGCTGGCGCATCGAACCCGGCGGCAGCGCCTCCGAACTGTTCAGCGACGCCCATGGTATCCTGCACGTCGGCGACTTCCCGGCGAGCGTCGCCGCGCTGCGGTCCGCGCATGCCGGGCTGCCGATGCTGATGGCGGGGATGATCGGCTCGAACCGCGGCTGGGTCGAGGTGCCCTATGTCGCCGCGCCAGCCGGGCTTTCGGCGATCGCCGCCGCGGTGCACTGGGTCGAGCCGGATGTCGGCATCGTCCCCGGCATCGCCTATGACGATGCCCCGCGGGCCGACGTCATGCGCGGCGAGGAGGTCCAGCTGCTCGGCGCGCTGGCGCTGGGCTGGGTTGCCGACGGGCTCGCCTGCCATCCGGGGACGCACACCAAATGGGTCGAGCTCGACCTTGGCTGCATCGCGCGGTTCCGCACCGTGATGACCGGCGACGTGTTCGCGGCGCTGGCGGCGAAGTCGATCCTGTCCGACCTGCTCGCGCATCCGGCTCCTGTCGATCACAGCTTCATCGAGGGCGTCGACCACGGCCTCGAACACGGCGATCTCACCGCGGCGCTGTTCACCGCGCGCGCCCGGGTACTACTCGGCAAGGCACCCGCCGAGCACGCCGCCTCGTATGTCTCGGGGCTGCTGATCGGGGCCGATGTTCGCGCCGGGCTTGGGCGGCTGCGCGCCGATGTCGTACCGGTCATCGGCACTCCCGAGCTGGCCGCGCGCTTCGCCGCCGCGTTGGTCCGCGCCGGACGGCAACCGGTCGAATACGACGGCGAAGCGGCGTTCGTCGCCGGGATGCGCGCGATTGCGGGGGCCTTGGGATGAGCCACGTCGAGACCTTCCGGGCACGCCTGAAAGCCTGCCCGCTGATCGCCATCGTCCGTGGTATCGTGCCCGAGGCGGCCGAGGCGGTCGGCGACGCGCTGATCGAAGCGGGCGTCCGCATCATCGAGGTGCCGCTCAACTCGCCGCGACCGTTCGACAGCATCGCGCTGTTGGCCAAGCGGTTCGGCAGCGAGGCGACGATCGGTGCCGGCACCGTACTCGATGCTGCCGATGTTGCGCGGGTGCGGGACGCCGGCGGCGTGCTGACCGTATCGCCGAACACGTCGCTGCCGGTGATCAGTGCGACGGCAGCTGTCGGCATGGTCGCCGCGCCGGGCTTCTTCACGCCCTCGGAGGCGTTCGCCGCGCTCGGGGCGGGCGCGCATGCGCTCAAGCTCTTCCCTGCCGAAGCAGCCGCGCCGCCAGTGGTCAAGGCGCTGCTCGCTGTGCTGCCGAAGGGCACCGACGTGATCGTCGTCGGCGGCGTCGCGCCCGAGACGATGGCCCCGTGGTTAGCCGCGGGCGCGACCGGCTTCGGCTTAGGTTCGGGGCTGTTCAAGCCGGGCCTGAGCGCGGTGCAAGTCCGGGAGCGCGCGCGCGCTTACGTCGACGCGCTGTCGCCGACGGAGCAGGCCGGTAGCGGCTAGATTGAACGGGATTCCCGGGCGGGATCGCAGCAATCGGCCACATGTGCTGTCGAGAGGCTCGCTTGCTGCCGTCATGACGTTCCATTACCGGACCGAAGACGTTGCGACTCCATGGTCGATCGTCGGTGCAAGGGGGATGTGGGTGATCGATCGATCGAGTTGGCTGCCGCTGGCGGTTGTCGTTCTTGCGCTTCAGGGCTGCGGCGGCAGTGACGGCGGCGTGGCTTCGATGCCCGTCCCGCCGGCCCCCGTCGCGAACACCACGTTCGCGAATTTGGTCAGCAGCCAAACCTTCAGCACCGATTCGGCGACCACGGCGGTCAGTTTCAATCTGACCTCGAAGACGGCGATCAACGGGGCAGCCTCGCGACCTGCGCTGACGATCAGCTACGATGCGGCAGCCAGGAGCTACACGGTTTCAGCCCCCGGCCGCAGCGAGGCCTTCGCGCCCGGCGACCTGATCGCCTCGACCGATACGACGCAGAGCCGCTTCCAGAAGACCGACGGCGGCAATCACGATTATTTGACGGTGGCGTTGGTCCCGTACACCGGCACGGTCGCGAACAAATACGTCCAGCTGGCTTTCTGGCAACGCAACAGCGTCACCGGCAGCCAGCAGGATACGACGTTCGATACCCTGACCTATGGTTTCGCCACGGCAGCGTCGCTGGTACCTCGCACCGGATCGGCGAGCTTCGCGACCGATGTGTTCGGCCTCGCGACCACCCCCGGTGCCGAGCCGCGCCGGTTTCAGGGCGGCGGGCGGTTCGATGTCGACTTCCAGGCCGGCATCTTTTCGACGTCGACCTCGCTGACCGAGACGACGCTCGTCACCGGCATGGGGGTCGTCGGCGGCGGGATCGAACTGACCGGTTCCGGTCATCTGTCGAGCAGCGACGGCAGCTTTTCCGGCGATATCATCTATGGCGGGTCGGGCTTGCGGATTGCCGGGACGCTCAACGGACATTTTTACGGTCCTGCTGCACAGGAGTTGGGCGGCGCGTTTTCAGCCTCCAACAAAGACGGCAGCACGGTCACCGGGGCGTTGACCGGACAGCTTACGACGGCGAATGCCCCGATAAACCTCAGCCTGACCAAGCTCGTCACCCCGCAGCTGTTCTCAACACAGGAAGCGTTGCTCACGATCACCAGTTTCGACGGCACGCCCGGCTTCCAGGCGCGAACCACGACATTGATCAGCCAGTTGAACGACAAGACCAGCGGCAACTTCAGCTATGCACCCGGAATTTCGTCGCTGAACGGCGGTGATTTTACCAGCACCTCGCTCATTGCCGGCCCGGCGAATTTCACCAGCTATCAAAAAACCTTCGCCGATCAGACCGTCAAGCTCGACCTGTATCGGCCGGGTAGCGCCAATACCGAGCTGGCGCTGACATATGCCAGCTTCGGTCGCTGGAGTACGAGCTCGAAGAACGGCGTCGTCACCGAGGCCGATCGCGTTTTCCTCGCATATGGCCTCGAGACGCCTGGCGGCTTGCTGACGGCGCGGACGGGGACGGCGACCTATGCGGGGGTCGTCTACGGTGCCGGCGCGAACCAGACGACCGCCGCGACCTACGACGTGTCGGGGAGCTCGCGCTTCAATGTCGACTTTTCCAATCAGAGCTTAGCAGGGTCGCTGGCATTGACGGGGGCACCGACCGGCGGGGGCGCGGGTGTCGATTTCGGCAGCTTCGACTTTGCCGGCAAGCTGGCGTCGTACACCCGGCAATCGACAGCGGCGATCACGCAGGCAGGTGCCGCCGTCGGCAACCTGACCAGCACATTCTATGGACCCGGCGGCGAGGAGATCGGTGGACCATTCACGATCAGCACGCCGCGCGGCGGCAGCCTTGGCGGAACCACGATCGTCGGTGTGACCCTCGCCAAGCGGCAGTGACGGCCGAACATCGTCGTTACTGGTGGAGCGGCGCACTGCTGCTTGGTGCGCTGATCTTGTTGCCGTCGCCGGTTGCTGCCGCGACCAGGGCGGGGCTCGCGGTGACCGACATGTTTGCGCTTGCCGATCAGGCTCGCAAAGCCGGCGAGATCAACGATGCCATTCAGCTTTACGACGCGCTGGCGCGTGATCCAGACGACGACATCCGCGCCGAAGCGCGGTTCCGCAAGGGCATGATGCTCGCGGACGTGCATCGCTATGCCGATGCGGCGGTGGCGTTCCGGGCGTTGCTCGACGACAAGCCCGATGCCCTGCGAGTCCGCCTCGAACTGGCGAGAGTTCTCGCCGCCGCTGGCGACGAAGCAGGGGCGCGGCGTAATCTGCGTCAGGCGCCGGCCGGCCAATTGCCGGCGGACGTGGCGCTAGCGGTGGCCCAGTTTGCCAATGCCCTGCGATCGACAAAGCGGCTCGGCGGCTCGTTAGAAGTTGCCCTCGCGCCCGATACCAACATCAACCGGGCGACCGCCGCGCGAACGCTCGACACGGTCGTCGCGCCGCTCACGCTGTCGGACGACGCGCGGGCGCGGTCAGGCATCGGGGCCAGGCTCACCGCGCAAGGCTTCGCGAAACTCGCCGTGACCGACGACCTGTCGCTTTTGCCACGGCTGGCGGGGGCGGCGAGCCTGTACCGGCAACGGGCGTTCGACGATGTTTCGGGCTCGGCCTTGATCGGGCTCGAGTGGCAGCATCTGGGTGCACGGTGGAGCCCATCCGTCGGCGAAACCTGGCGTTGGTACGGCGGCCATCTTTATGCCCGCACCGACACTGCCGCGCTCGACTGGTTGCACCGCCTCGGCAGCCGGACACAACTGGCAGCGAGCGGCAGCATCAGCCGCGCTGCCTACGTTCGCAACGATCTCCAGAACGGCATGATCTATGATCTGAACCTGACTGCCGAACACGCGCTCGGCCTCCGGTCCGGAATGAGCCTGACGCTCTCGGGGACGCGGCAAACTGTGCGCGACCCCGGCTATGCGACGACAGCGGGAGGCGGATCGATGCTGGTTTGGCGCGATCTCGACAAGACGACGGTGTTCGCGTCGCTCAACCTGCGTCGGACGATCGGCGATGCGCGACTGTTCCTGTTTCCGAACGCGCGGCGCGAATGGCTGATCAGCGGGCGCGCCGGCGCGACGTTCCGCGGCCTCGCCGTGCGGAGTTTCGCCCCGCTGATCCGCTTTGGCTACGAATGTAATATTTCGACTGTCGGCATTTACGATTACCGGCGCGCCGTGGGTGAGGTTGGCCTGACACACGCATTCTGACCTGCCGACGCAGCTGGCTTGGCCCATGCGCCGCTATTGGCCTATCGCTCAAAACGCCTTGCTGACCGTCACGAACAGCTGGCGCGGAGCCCCCGCCAGCAGGGTCTGGTTGTCGCCCTTGTACCCAAAGCCGTTCGAGCCGATCGTCGAGATGTACGTCTTATCGAACAGGTTGGTCACCGACCCCTCGATCCCGAGGCCGTCGAGGAAGTGATTTCGGCCACTGAAGCGATAGCCGATCTTGGCGTCGACGATGACGTGGTCGGGAACCGACTGGTCGTTGGCGTAGGTGAAGTACCGCTTGGACAAGTAGTTGACATTGCCGCGCAGATAAGCGCCGCTCTGCTCATAGGCGAGCTCGACGTTGGCAGTGTGGTGCGGCGTGTCGACTGTGGTTTTACCCTTGATCGGCTGGAGGACGACGCCGTTCGCGTCGACGACGTTGTCGCGGTAGGTCGAGTCGTTATACGCGTAGCTCGCTGTGACCGTCAGCGGTGGTGCGATCCGCCATGTTACGCCGGACTCGATACCATATGAGCGAACCGAGCCGGCGTTGGCGAGGACCGTCGGGTTGCCGACGATACCGGCGCCCGCCGCTGTCGCAATAATCCGGTTTGAGAAATCGACGTAATAGGCGGCGACGACCCCGCGCAGCGGTCCCGCCCCGAAACGGTAGCCGCCCTCGGCGGTGCGCGATCTTTCCGGACGAAGACGTCCGCGGATATTGTCGAACCCGACCTGTGTCGTCGCGAACGGCGATCCGCCCGTCGCCGCGGCGGTAAAGGCGCGCTGGTTTTCGGTGTAGTTGGCGAACAGTTCGTTGCTGTCGTCGAGCTTGTACAAGACTCCCGCCTGCGGCTGGAAGAAATTCTCGTTCTTGATGCTGCCAGCGGCGAGGCTGCTGGCGATCAGCTGGGCGGCGTTCAGCTTGACGCTGTTGCCCTTGATCCCCGCGGAGATCGACAGCTTGTCGTTGAGCTCGAAAACGTCCTGGATCGAGAGCTGGATCGTCTTGGTGTTGAACGCGAAGTACCACTGGGTGAAGAACGGGTTGGCCTGGTAGGTCAGCGCCGAGGTGCTCGGCACCGTCGATCCCGCCACGTCGTAATAGCGCCGCGCCTGCTTGAAATCATTATTCTCATACCAGATCGTCGCGGCGATCTTGTTGCGCGCGATCTCGTAGTCGACGTTGCCGAGAAAACCGTAGCGGCTGATCGAATATTCGGTGGTGCGGAACGCGACGTCGTTGCCGCTGGGCGAGGCGACGTAGGGGGTGAACCACGACCCCTGACCCTTATTCTTGTGGTAATAGGCCTGGGCGCTCGCGGTCAGGTTCGGCGCGATCTCGCCGTCGACCTTGAGCCCGGTCAGATAGTCGCGGCGCAAGCCGCCGGCATCGTAATAGGCATCGTCGACCGTCGCATAGGGAGATGGGTAAACGGTCCCGGCGGTGTTCGCCTTGCGCGGCACGAAGCCGCCGACATCGCCGCGATTGGCCGCGACCTGCGCGATCCGCAACGCGAGCGGCCAGTTGTTTGCGATGTTGTCGTCGCGATAACCGAGGCGATTGATGATATCCAGCGACAGGTCCTGATAGTCCTGCTCCTTCCTGTCGGAGAAGTCGGCGAAGCCGGTAACCTTGACCGCGCCCAGGTCGAACACGCCCTTGGCGTTGACCTGGTGAGCGCGCTGCTCGCCGACGCCCTTCCACTTTCCGGCGTTGATGTACGAATACGAGAGATAGCCCTTGAAGCGGCCGACATCGCCGGTGTCGACCCGGGCGAAGCCGCGGTAAGTGTTGTTCGAGCCATAAGTGCCGTTGGCGGTCAGCCCGAATGCCTCCGACGGCGTGCGGCTGAAGAACTCGATCGTGCCGCCGAGGTTGGACGTCGACGCGGTGCCGAGCGCGCCCGCGCCCTGGCTGACCTCGACGCGGCCGATATTGTCGCTGATGATCGCGCGGCTGATATGGAGGCCGTTGGTGTTGCCATAGCTCATATCGCCGAGCGGCACGCCGTCGAGCGTGAAACCGAGCTGGTTCTGACCGAAGCCGCGCAGCGTGATGCGCGTCGACCATTCATAGACGCCGAATGCGTCGGCCGATTCGAAATTGACGCCGGGAAGCTTTTCGATCGCCTTGAACGGGCTGCTACCCGGGGTCAGCTGGGCGATGTCGGCCGCCCCGACCTCGGCGACCTGGCGGATTTGCCCGCGCCCGTAAACGACGATTTCGTCCATCGTATCGGCGGCATCGACGGTTGCGCCCGGCACGGCCTCGGCAGGCGCACTGGCGGCGATCGCGGCTGACTCTGCGACCAATGTCGAAAGCGCAGTCGACACCAACCAGACGGCGCGGAATAAGATCGTCATGAATTTCCCCTCGGCTCTCTGAGGGCGACATGACCGGGAATTGTTACCAGTCGATCATGGATGAATGACAGTTTGGTGTCAGTCCCGGACCGTGTTTCCAAGATCCCATCTTTGCCTGGTCAAAAGCCGATGGCTGGTGACGCTTTCGCTGACCGCGACGCGGACGATCATCATGGTCTGGGACGGTCTCCGCCCCGACGACGTGAACGCCACCGACCCACGCCGATGCTGTCGCTGATCTGGTTCCGCACTCCCGACAATGTCGAGCACGGCTAATTCGCTCTTTGGAAATAGTTCAATGCGTGGACCGATGCGGATTTTCTGCCGCCTAGCGTGCCAGCGCCGATCGACGCCGACGCAAGCGCATGCGCCACAGATTGCGCATCAGCGAGCGCTGCGCGAGCGGCTCGAATTCCGCGCCCACCCGTTCCGGATCGAGCAGTTCGAGATTGGCAACCGTCCGCGCGACCGTGCCGAGCTCAGGCGGGACAAAGGGTGTCAGCGTGCGAGAACGACCGCGCAGGACCTCAATGCACGCGATGAGCGTACCGTGCTGCTCCAGGCATTGCGCGACCTCCCCAGAAGTGCAGCCGAGGTGTTCCGCAAGCAGCCGCTGGCGTAGCTCAGTGATTGCCGGCTGGTCCCGGTCGCGGGCAATCAGTGCCAGATCGCACTCGCCGTCGAGACCAAGCGACCGATTGTTGAAGTTGGCCGAGCCGATGCGGAGCACGCGGTCGTCGACGATCATCAGCTTGGCGTGGACGTAGATCGGCGTGCCGCCGGCGGCAACGGGAGTGTAGATCCGAAATCGGTCGCAACCAGCGGCCGTGCCGAGCGCTTCCAGCAAGCTCGCACGCGCCGACCCCATCGCGGCCTCGGCCAGCCAACCGGTCGACGTCTCCGGATTGATGACCACGATCTCAGGGCCGTCCGGCTCGGCGAGGCGCAGCGCGATTGCTTCAGCGATGCGACGCGATGCGAAATACTGGTTTTCGACGTAGATGAACCGGGCTGCGCCGGCGATCAGGTCGATGAACATCTGCTCGATCTCGCGGATCTCGGCGTCGCCCTCGAACGCCGGACGGGTGCGAGCGATCGCTACCTCGATGTCCTCGAACTCGGCATCGACGGAGCTTGGCCAAGGCGCTGATCCGGGGGTCTTTTCAGGCTTTGCGAGCGTCGCGCCGGTCGCCAGCAGCCAGCGGTCGCGCGCCAGCACGCCAAGCGCTGCCGCGACCGGCCCCTCGACGCCGAGCGCGATATCGTGCCAGGGCGGATATAACTTGCCGTTGGGATTGATGCGCTGCGGATCACCGTCGGCGTGCCGCGGCGTATCCCAGCGACATGTCGTGATATCGATGCCGCCGCAGAATGCCACGCGGTCGTCGATCACGGCCAGCTTATGATGAACGCTGCCGCCGAGCGGATGATGCGCATCGGTGCGCAGCTGGATGCGCGGGTGCATCCGCCAGCGCAGCGCGGTCATCAGGTTGCTGCCGCGGGTCACGAGCGACAACAGGCCGAAGTTCCAAACCAAGATATTGATACACAAGTCGGGGCGGCGGTCTGCCAGCCACAACACATACTGCCCGATGCTCGGCGGCGCACCGTCCGTTGCGTCACGCTGACCGATCAGGACACGGGTGTCGAAGTCCCAACCGACCAGCAGAATCTGCCGCTCGGCCGCGAGCATGGCTTCGCGCAGCGCCGCAAAGTAATCGGCCGCATCGATGATGACCCCGGCCCGGGTTGCGGTATCGATCCGCCAGCAATTGCGCCCCGGTTCCATTGCGGGTTTAAGATGCGGATCATTCACCGCCTGCGACTAACGGGTCGGGTCACCGGAAGGAAGAGGCGGCGGTGCAGCTCAAGATTGCCAGCTACAACATCCACAAGGGTGTCGGCAGCGACTGGCGGCGCTCGCCGGAACGCATTTTGGCGGTGCTGGCCGAGATCGATGCCGATATCGTCGTTCTCCAGGAAGCCGACCGGCGCTTCGGGGCTCGCCAGTCGGTGCTCCCGCCAGCGCTGATTGCGGCGCATTCGCCATATCAGCAGGTAGCGTTCGAGACACGAGCCGAAAGCCTCGGCTGGCACGGCAATGCCGTTCTCGTTCGCCGTCCGGCGATCGTTCGCGCCGCAGCCACGATGACGCTGCCTTCGCTCGAGCCGCGCGGGTCCGTCGCTGTCGAGCTTGAACACGGCGGGCGTGGACTTCGTGTCATCGGCATGCATCTCGACCTGACGGGATTGCGCCGGCGCAAGCAGGCGCAGACCATCGTGGCGCATCTCGCGACGCGCCCGGCATTGCCGACGGTGATCACGGGCGATACCAACGAGTGGCGGCAGCACGGCGGTTGCCTTGCCGTCTTCCACGATTCCTTCACCAGCGCCCGGACGGGACCCAGCTTTCCCGCGCTTCGTCCGGTTATGCGATACGATCGCCTGCTGGTCGACGGCGGCTTCGAGATCGTCGAGGCCGGCGTCCACCGCTCGCCGCTGGCGAGGCGTGCGTCGGACCATCTCCCGGTCTGGGCGCAGCTTGCATACACCGCCGAAGGCTAGCGCGATCGGAGCGGACCCGCGTCGCCCGGCAGGCGTTCAGCCGCTCATGTTGAATTGGTTCGACCATCTTTTTGAGCACTACGGCGCGGCCGCAATTGCGCTCGGTGCTGGGCTCGAAGGCGAAGCGGCGGTGACTGCGGGCGGTTTCCTCGCACAGCGTGGGTTGATCGACCCGCGATCGGCAGCGCTATGTGCCTTTCTGGGATCGTTCGCTGTCGATCAGGCGCTGTTCCTGAGCGCGCGTTTTCACCGCGAGCGGGCCTATCTTCAGCGCCTCCTAAGACGCCCGGCGATCGGCCGTGCGCTGGGCTTGATCGACCGGCATCCGACGCTGTTCTGCCTCGTCTTCCGCTTTCTGTACGGGCTGCGCATTGCCGGCCCGCTGGCAATCGGCGTGTCATCGGTGCCGGTCCGGCGCTTTGTTGTGCTGAACGCGATCTCGGCCGCGATCTGGGCGGCGACGTTCACTTACCTCGGCTTCCGATTTGGCGCGGCGGTTACCGGTACCGCGTTGACGTTCGCCAAGTCGCACGTTCCGCTGCTCGCCGGCGTGCTGGCGATCGTAATCGCAGTTGCCGGCGCTTTATGGGTTCTTCGGCGGCGCAAGGCCACGAAGGCAGGCTCGGAAGTGGTAACGCTGCCGGAGGACCCCCCGAAAGCGGCATCTCAGGCGGCGAGTTCTGCTTAGCAGCGTCACATACGCCGTCTTTGGCGCGAGTTAGGCGGTTGCTGGCGGCGCCGTCCATCATCCCCATGCGACCGCTGGTCATGCGCTCAGGTCGAAGATCGTCTCGGTGGAGATATACGCAACACCCAGTCGTCGCGGACGATTATAACTCCCGCCGTCGCTTCCCAACGGTGGGGTTCCGTCGTCTGGCTCGCTACCGCCGCCGCGCTGGTGAGAGCAGGCTATCGACGATCAGCTTGCGGCGTTAGCGCAGGCGTTTATCCATTTGTCACGGTGATCAGGGCGCCCGCTGTGCTGCAAGGAAAGACCGACATGAAGTGGCTGATGGCGCTGGCGCTGACGTTCGCGGTTTCGGCGAATGCCGCGCCGGCAGGCACCGCGTCCGCTGCGATCCTGTTGCGTCCGGCGCGCGTGTTCGACGGCGTCGACCCCAAGCCGCATGTCGGCTGGCAGGTTCTCGTCCGCGACGGCAGGATCGTCGCGGTGGGACCGGCACTGCCGGCGCCCGAAGGCGCGGAGGTGATCGAGCTGCCGGGTCAGACCTTGGTCCCTGGAATGATCGAGGGCCACGGCCACCTGTTTTTGCACCCCTACAATGAAGCAAAATGGGACGATCAGGTGCTGCACGAGCCGCTTGCACTGCGCACTGCACGCGCGGTGGTCGCGGCGCGCGCAACGCTCATGGCCGGCTTCACCACCGAACGCGATCTCGGCACCGAGGGGGCTGGCTACGCCGACGTCGGCCTGCGGCAGGCGATCGACGAAGGCATCGTGCCAGGCCCGCGGCTGATCGTTGCCACACGGGCGATCGTCGCACGCGGAGCCTATGGGCCCAAGGGCTTCGAACCCGGCGTCACGCTACCGCAGGGGGCGGAAGAGGCGAGCGGCGTTGACGAGGTCGTCCGGGCGGTACGAAGCCAGATCGCGGCGGGTGCCGATGTCGTGAAACTCTATGGCGACTATCGCTGGCGTCCCGGCGAGGACAGCCGGCCGACTTTCTCTCCAGCGGAGATGACTGCCGCCGTTGCAGCAGCGCACGATGCGGGGCGAACGGTGGCTGTCCACACCTCGACGCCCGAGGGCATGCGTCGCGCGGTTGCCGCGGGTGCGGACACGATCGAGCACGGTTATGGCGGGACACCCGAAATCTTCGAACTCATGCGCGCCAAGGGTGTCGTCCTATGCCCGACGCTTGCCGCCGCCGACGCGGTGGCGCGCTACGCCGGCTGGAACGGCACGGAACCGGCACCGGCCGGGGTGCTTGTCAGCCGGAACAGCCTTGCACTGGCTTACGCGGCAGGCGTCGCCATCTGCGCTGGCGGCGATGTCGGCGTCTTCCCGCACGGCCAGAATGCGCGCGAACTGGACCTGATGGTCGCGGCGGGCATGTCACCGGCGCGGGCGATTATCGCTGTCACCTCCACCAACGCTGCCGCGTTCCACATCGCCGATCGGGTTGGCTCGATCAGGCCGGGCCTCGTCGCCGACCTTGTCGCGATGACCGGGGATCCAACGCAGGACATCGCTGCTGCGCATGCGGTCCGCTTTATCATGAAGGGCGGGGCGGTCATTCGAATCGAGCCGTAAACGAGCTGCAGCCAGTTCTTCCAAGTTTCGTTTCGACAACCGAAAAGCGTCTGGTTTGCGGCCCATTTACGACGCGCCAGAGCCGTCTAGCGCTTCCCGTGCGCTGCCGTTCGTTCACGTTCAACCTGGGGCGGGGAATGGACGACCATGGCGAATTGCGTGCGATGTGGAAGCAGACCGGTCAGGAAGGTTTCTGGATCGCCGGCGGGAGCCTTCGACAGAACCGATCTTTCTCAAAATATCTTGCGCTGCAAATCAAAGGGCGGGAACTTGGACTCGTATAATTGAAAGGGCAACGGGAGTTTCGTGAAGTGCTGCCTTGCGCCGGTGCGCATCGCAATGATACGTTGTAGTCGGATTATTTCAAAGTCGGTGGCGTAGTGCTGTCGTCGTGAGGTATGATCAGATATTCGCTGTTGCAGGGGGCTGCGTTTGATCTTCAACTCACTGACATTTTTGGCCTTCTTTGCTATCGTATTGGCGATTTACTCGATTCCGTTCGAGTGGAAAGCGAAAAAGGTTTTCCTGCTGGTCGCGAGCTATGTCTTTTATTCAGCTTGGAACCCGCCGTTCGTGATCCTTTTATGGGTATCGACCATCGTTGACTGGATAGCGGCGCAACAGTTGGTCAAGGCTGAGAACCAGCGCGCCCGGCGCGGGTGGATGCTGATCTCGGTCATCGCCAACCTCGGTATGCTGAGCTATTTCAAATATGGTCAATTTCTTGTCGACAATTTCGCGCTGGTCGCTGGTGGATTCGGGATTTACTACCGGCCACCAGCGTATGACATCGTGTTACCCGTCGGCATCTCCTTCTATACCTTTGCGACGATGTCTTACACGCTGGACGTCTTTCTCCGGCGGGCTGCACCGGCGCGCAATTTTCTCGACTACGCGCTGTTCGTGACCTTCTTTCCCCACCTTGTCGCGGGTCCGATCATGCGGCCGACCGAGCTGGTCCCGCAGTTCGCGAGTCCACGCCGTGCGAGCCGCGATCGGCTGTGCTTCGGCCTCGCCCTGATGACGCTCGGCCTGTTTCAGAAGGTTGTGCTGGCCGATGGTTTTCTCGGGCCGGCAGTGGAGAAGGTCTATGATGCCGACAAGCTGCCGCGGGCGCTCGACGCATGGATTTCGACGCTGGCTTTCAGCGGCCAGATCTTCTGCGATTTCGCCGGCTATTCGACCACGGCGATCGGTGTCGCGATGTGCCTCGGCTTTGCGCTGCCCGACAATTTTCGCTTCCCCTATGCGGCCGTCGGCTTTTCGGATTTCTGGCGGCGCTGGCATATCACGCTGTCGACCTGGCTCCGCGACTATGTTTACATTCCGCTCGGCGGCAACCGGCACGGGCCGGCGCGCACCTATGCGGCGCTCCTGAGCACGATGCTGCTGGGCGGGCTCTGGCACGGTGCCAACTGGACGTTTGTCGTGTGGGGCGGCCTCCACGGGCTCTACCTCGCCGCCGAACGTGCGCTCCGCGGCTATGTGAAGTATCGGCCGGGTCCGTTAGGCACGGTCGTGCTCGGCGCGCTGACATTTGTGTTGATCAACATCGCGTGGGTGTTCTTCCGCGCCAAGACCTTCGGCAAGGCGTGGTCGATCCTGACCGGCATGTTCGGCGCGAACGCGCCCGGTGTGCCGCTGGTCGCCGCGATCTATGTTGCAACAACGCTGGTCATCGTATCCGGCATCGTCGGCGCGCATTGGGTCATGCGCCACCAGACGCTGGAGTCGGCGACCGCCAAGGTTCATCCGGCGATCATTGTTCTAGCGCTCACGTTGATGGCATTTGCCATCGTCATCGAACATGGGACAGGCAATGCCTTCATCTACTTCCAGTTCTGAGGATCGGCCCCAGCCGGGCCAGGGGCCCTACGCGCACCGCGGACCGCTGGCACCCGGCTTGCGGCTGACCGCGTCGGATCGGCCCGGCATCGCCCAGCCCGTCCCGGAGCGCGACGTGCCGCCGCTGCCCTGGGCGAAGATGATGCCGGTCGTCCTGTTGCTGGTCGTCGCGCTGAGCTGCGCGTGGGAGTGGCGGATGCAGCGCGTCGGTTATGAGGTCGGCGATCTCGGTGATGATCCTTCCGCCTGGGCCGAGCAGCGGCGCGGGCTCGAAAGCGACGCTGCGAAAGTCGCGATCATCGGCGATTCGCGCATCCTGTTCGACACCAATCTCGACCGGTTCGAGCAGCTCACCGGCGTCCGGCCGCTGCAGCTCGCCATCGCGGGATCGAGCGCGCGTCCGGTGCTCGAGGACATCGCGGAACGCTCGACCTTTGCCGGGCTGGTGATTGTCGGCATCGCTGACCAATCCTATTTCCGCGACACGGCTGGTGTCGCCAAGGCCGATTTGAAGCGCAGCAGATTCGAATCCCCGAGCCAGCGCATTTCCTTCCTGATCGAGCGCTTCTTGCGGCGTCATACAGCGATGCTCGACGACGACGCGCGGCTGAGCAGCTGGATCGTGCGGACCGACCCCGACTGGCGACCGGCAGTGCGGGGCCCCTATGACGACGTCTGGAAAGTCGGGTCCTACTATGATGATCGACAGACAAAAATGTGGGCCGAGATGCCGCGAAACGCTTATCTTCGCGGCCATACCGTCGCCGCGTGGATGGGGAATTTCAGTCGAATGAAGCCGACGCCCGAGATCATCGCGAAGACTGCCGCCCGGACCAAAGTCGCCGTTGCACGAATTCGTGTGCGCGGCGGCGATGTGGTATTCGTCCGCCCGCCGTCGGAGGATCCGCTGCACGCCCTCGAAGAGAAGCGGTTGCCGCGTGCAACGGGCTGGGACATGCTGCTCAGGGTCGCCGATGTGAAGGGCGTCCATTTTCTCGACCTGCCCGCTGCGCAGGGGCTGACGATGCCCGAAAAATCACACCTCGATCGCGAGTGCGCCGCGGTCTTCACGGACGCCTATGTCCGGGCCCTGGCGCTGCTGACGCCGAGATTGCAACTGATGTCGGGCGCGCCGGGGCCATTGCACGCCAACGACTGTGTTCACCCCGCGCCGCGGCAACCCTGATCGCGACCCGGCCTAACCACAGCAAAGCGGCGACAGGGAAAGGCGGTCGCGTTCGGACCAACCGCTGCTTAGTCACGGTACGCCGGTACGCCGTACAACCAGCAGATACATCACCGGCGTCACGACACGAGATAGCAGGGTCGAGCTGACCAATCCGCCGATGATGACCCACGCCAGCGGCCCATAGAGCCCCGACCCCGATACCGCCAGCGGCAGCAGCCCGCCGATCGCGGTGACGCTGGTCAGCAGGACGGGCAAGAAGCGGACCTCGCCGGCGCGCTCGATGGCATCGCGCAGACCCATGCCCGCAGCGCGTAGCTGGGTGGTGAAGTCGACCAGCAATATCGAGTTCTTGATCTCGATTCCGATCAGCGCAACAAACCCGATCACCGCGGTGAAGCTGAGCGAATTGCCCGTCAGGAATAGCGCGACGATGCCGCCGAAGATGCCGAGCGGGATCACCCCGGCGACGACCGCGACCTCGCGGAAGCGGCCGAACTCGACGACGAGCACGCCGAGGATGCCGAATACCGCGACGGCGATTACCGGCCCGAGGCCGCCAAAGCTGCGGGCGACCTGCTCGGCCTCGCCGCCGACGGCGAAGCGGTAACCCGGCGGCAGCGGCAGTCCGGCCAGCGCGGCGAACACCGCTGCGTTGACCTTGGCGGTAAGGAAGCCCGGCTGGATCTCCGACGACACCGCGATCTCGCGAGACTGATAGTCGCGCTCGATCCGGGGCGGCGCGCTGCCCAGCCGCGGCGCGGCGATCTGGCCGAGCGGTACCGCGCCGCCGTTGGTCGAGGGGATATAGATCTGGTTGAGCACCGATACCGGCTGGGTATTGGCAAGCGGCAGGCGGACGACGACGTTGTAGCTGTCGCCCTCGGCGTCGCGGAAGCGCCCTGCCGTCTCGCCGACCAGCGCGAGGCGGACGCTGCGTCGGACGACGCCGGGCGCGATGCCGAGCAGCGCCGCCTTGTTGGCATCGATGTTGAGGTCGAGCCGCGGCCGGTCGACCGCGACGTCGTTGGTGACGTCGCGGGTTCCGGCGACGCCGCGCATCACCGCCTCGACCTTGAGCGACAGCGCCTTCAGGACGGCGAGGTCGGGGCCGCGTAATTTGGCGACGATCGGCGCGTCGACCGGCGGGCCGTTCTGGAACAGCTTGATCGTGATCTGCGCGTCGGGGTCGGTGTCGAAGCGCGCGCGCAACCGGGCGATCATCGCCGGGCTGGTGGCGGCATCCCAGCGGTCCATCACCGCCAGCACGCCGCCGAGATTGGTGCGCTGGTCGATGCTCGCCTGGTTATAGTAGATCTGCGGGTTGCTGCGGCCGACATTGCCGAGGATCGTCCGGATCGCCGGCTCGCGGCGCAGCTCGGCCTCGGCGAAGCGAACGGCGCGGTCGGTCTGGACCAGCGCCGAGCCTTCGGGAGCGCGCACCTCGACGAGGAAGTACGGCGTCTCGGCGGCGGGAAACAGGCTGCTGCCGATCAGCGGGACCAGCCCGAACGACGCCGCGCACAGCAGCAGCGCCGCCGTCAGCGCCCGCCACGGATGCGTTAGCGAGTAATGGAGTGCAGGCGCATAGAAGCGCTGGATGCCGGCCTGAATCGCCTGCAACGCACGGTTGCCATGCTCGCCCTGGTTCGGCGACAGCAACCGGCTGGCGAGAAACGGCACGATCGTCAGCGACACCAGCAGCGACCCGGCGACCGTCCCGAACACCGCGACGGGAAGCGAACGAATGAACTTGCCCGATCCTTCGGGCAGGAAAGCAAGCGGCAGGAAGGCGAGCAGCAGCACGCCGGTGCAGCCAACGACGGCGACGGCGATCTGTCTCGTGCCGTTGATCGCGGCGGTCTCGCGGTCCTCGCCCTCGCGCAGCCGCCGGGCGATGTTCTCGACGACGACGATCGAGTCGTCGACGAGCAGGCCCAACGCGATGATGAAGCCGCTGATCGACAGCTGGTTCAAGGTGAAGCCCGAGAATGCCAGCACGGCGCAGCCGATGGCAAGGCTGAGCGGCACCGAGACCATGACGACGAGGCTGGCGCGAAGGCCGAGCGGCAGCAGCGTAAGTAAAACCAGCGCCAGCGCAATGCCGAAATCGCGGGTCAGATAGTGGAGCTTGGTCGAGATGTCGCGGCTCTGGTCGAAGCCGATCTCGAGGCGGACGTCGGGCGGCAGCTGCGTGCGGAAGGCGTCGGCTGCGGCGAGTGCCGCGGGTTCGATGTCGAGGACGTTGAGGTTGTCCTTCTGCGTCATCGTGACGAAGATCGCGCGGTGGCCGTTGTAGCGGGTCAGGTACGGCTGCTCCTCATAGCCCCAGCCGACGCTGGCGATGTCGCGCACCCGGATGACGCGGCCCGCCTCGGCGCGGACCGGCGCGTTGGCCACCTCGGCGACCGCGCGAAAGGCCCCGCCGGCCTCGACGTTGAAGCGGGCGTCACCCGACTGAACCGCGCCCGGTGGCAGGTCGGTGCCGCCGGTACGCAATGCGTCGGTCACCGTCGACACCGGCAGGCCGAGCTGCGCCAATCGCCCCGGATCGACCGCGACGCGCAGCTCGGGAGTCGGAATGCCCCACACCCGCGTGGCGCGGACGCCCGACACTTGATTCAGGCGCTCGCGCAGGTCCTTGGCGATCTTCTCGAGGCGGCGGAACGATGCGGTGTCGCTGACCAGCACGAACTGGAGGACCGCGGCCTCGGTGGTGCGGAACTTGCGGAACTCGATCCTGCTGACCGATGCCGGCAGGCTCTGCCGGATGGCGTTCACCTCGCGGACGACATCGTCGTAATGCTTGTCGGGGTCGCTCTGCCAGTCGAACTGTGCGGCGATGACCGCGCTGCTGTCGGTCGAGGTCGAGGACACGTGGTCGAGGTTGTCGAGCCCCTGCACGACATCCTCGATCGGTTTGCTAATCGTCTGCTCCATGTCGGTCGGGTCGGCCCCGGGCTGGGTGACGATGACCAGCACGTTGTTGCCGGTGAAGTGCGGATCGACCGAGCGTGGGATGGTGACGAAGGCCGAAATCCCGATCGCGGCGAGCAACGCGAACGCGACCAGCGTAATCTGCCAGCGGCGGACGGCGAAGGCGATCACCCCGACTTTCGGGACCTCGGGCGGGGCCAGGGTCACGCCCCCAATCGCACCTTCATGCCGTTGCGCAGTCGCGCGACACCGGTCCGCGCGACGCGCTCGCCGGCGGCCAGCCCGGCGGTGATCGTGACGGCGCGGTCGCCGATCGGGCCGAGCTGAACGACGCGCGCGGCAACGGTGCCGTCGGGCCGATAGACGTAGACCAGCCCCTCGTCGGCGCGTGCGCCCACAACCGCGGTCGCCGGGATCGCCACCGGCCCGGTTGCCGAAGCCGGCCCGGCCAGCGTCGCAGTGCCGATCAGCCCCGAGCGGATACCCGGCCGGTCCGGCAGGCGCAGCTCGACTTGGAAGGTACCGGTGCGGTCGTCGCTTCGCGCCGCGATCTCGCCGACGATCGCGGCGATCGGGGCCGGGCCCAGAGCCGGTAGCGTAACCTCGGCGCGCTGGCCGAGATGGACTGCCGCGAGATCGCTGTCGCTGACCGGCAGGCGCAGGACATAACCGCTGCCGATCTCGCCGATCGTCAGCACCGGGGTGCCGGCAGCGACCATCTGGCCGGGCTCGGCGGCGCGCCGGAGCACGACGCCGGCGGCCGGGGCCACGATCCGTCCGAGGCGTTCGTCGAAGCCGGCCTGCGTGACCCGTGACCGCGCCGCGGCAGCGGCAGCATCGGCGCTCTCCATCCGCGACCGTGTCACCCAGCCTTTATCGAGCAGCGCGGCCATGCGCGAGCGGTCGGCATCGGTCCGCGTGGCTTCCGCCCGCGCCGACGCCATCGCCGCGTTCAGCCCGGTCGGGTCGAGCCGGGCGAGCAGCTGTCCCGCGCCGACGCGCTGGCCCTCAAGTACCGCGATCGCTGCGATCCGGCCCGCGGTGGAAAAGCCGAGCAAGGTTTCGCGCTTGAGGCGGACGGTCCCGGTCAGGCTCAGCGTGCCGCCGCCAGCGGCCGGCTCGGCGGTTACCAGCTTCACGGTGATGATATCGGCTACCGGCGCAGCGGGCGGTGCTTGCTTGCCGCAGGCAGCGACTGCCAATGCCGCCCCCATGACGCCTCGCCACCGCATTTCACCCCCAAGATTTGATTACGACTCAACCCTATGGACCTCGGAGCCTCCGCGCAAGCGATTGCCCGTGAACTAGCTTACTCTTGGCGATAGCAATTTCGCGCCTGCTATAGACGACGACATGTCGACTGCCGGCGAGGGGCAGGATGTCTCGCAGTGTAACAGGGCGGAACGCAGCAGGGTGGGGAGGGTTCGTCACGGATGCACAATGCCCGGCCTATAATGAACATTCCAGACGCCGATGAGACGTTAGCTGCGGTCACGAGCCGGATCTGGCAGCGCGCCGATGCGGTGGACGCTGCGGCGGCATTTCCGGCGGCCGATATTGCCGATCTCGCCAAGTGCGGATTGATCGCGGCCTGCGTCGACCTGCTTGACGCCACTGCACTGCCGGTGCTTTCGACGATAGGTGGCGCGAGCCTGACCGTTGGCAGGCTCTTTGAAGGCCATCTCAACGCGGTCAAGCTTAGCCGCCGCTACGGCGACGGCAGTGTGGCGGCGATCCTGGATGGTGAAGCCGCCGCGGGGCGCATCTCGGGCGTCTGGAACGCCGAGCGCGGCAGCGGTGTGACAGCGACCCGAGTGCGGGGCGGCTACCGCCTGTCGGGAGGCAAAATCCACTGCTCCGGGGCAGGTACTGTGCAGCGACCTGTGGTAACCGCCCGCATCGATGGTGAGACGTTGATGCTACTCCCGGACCTTGCCGATGTCTCGGACAGAATAGACCTTACCGTGTGGCGGGCCTCCGGCATGCGCGGCACCGCGACGGGCAGCGTTGACTTCGACGGCGTCGAAGTATCGGATGCAGCCGTAATCGGCGAGCCCGGCGATTATTATCGCGCTCCGTGGTTCTCGGGTGGGGCGTGGCGGGTGATCGCAGTCCAGCGCGGCGGCCTCGACCGCATCATGGCGCTACACGCCGAACGGCTTCGCACCGATGATCCGGTAATGCGAGCTCGATTCGCGGTCGCCGCGGGCGCGCATGAGGGCGCTCGGCTGCTCGTCGCCGAAGCAGCGCGGTGGGCAGAAACGCCAAACGACGAGCCGGAAGCGATCGTCGCCTATGTCGACCTTGCTCGCGGTGCCTTTGAGACTGCCGCGTTGACCGTCATCGAGGCGACGCGCCGCAACGTCGGCCTGTCGACATTCATCGCGCCCGATCCGCTCGACCGCTGCCTGCGAGACCTCGAAACCTATTTGCGCCAGCCGTTTCTCGATGCGTCGCGCGACCATGCCGCCCGGTGGCTGGCAGCGCGGGGCGGGCGCTTCCTTGAATGACCCGTGACGCGCGCGACCATGGCTATTTCGACGCGCTATATGCCGCCGACCCCGACCCGTGGCGCTTCGAAACCAGCGAATACGAAGCACGGAAATACGCGGCCACCATCGCCGCTCTACCCCGGCGACGCTATGCAGCCGCGGTGGAGTTTGGCTGCTCGATCGGCGTGCTCACGGAGCAGCTGGCGGCGGTGTCCGAGACAGTGCTCGGCATCGACGTCGCTCAGGCCGCGCTCGACCGGGCGGTCGCTCGCTGCACCGCGCTTCCCCACGTTCGATTCGCTCGCATGCGAATACCCGATGAGATGCCAGCGCCGCGGTTCGACCTGATCTTGCTGTCGGAGGTGCTTTATTATTTTGAACCGCAAACGCTCGTTTGGCTTGCGGAGCGGCTTCGCCTTATCGCTGCACCCGGCGCCGACCTGCTACTTGTTCACTGGCTGGGGCCGACGCCAGATTATCCACTGAGCGGCGATTCCTCGGTTGGAGCATTTATATCGGCAACCGAGGGCTGGACGCGGATCACGCGGCAAGAGCGACAGGCGGACTATCGTCTGGATGTGTTGCGCGTCGCTCAAGCCGCCGGATAAGCCGCTCGGCTTGCCGAACCTCCCGGTCAAGTTCCATCGGCAATAGTCGCTGCCGCGCCAAGCGGGGTGTCAACGCCTCGACGGCTGCCCAGCACGCGGAGAAATTGCTGCTGATCTCGCGCCGCAGCCGTGCGCGCAGCACGAGACGGTGGAGCAATGTCCGGGTCGGCTCGAGGGCGGCGTCGCACGGTGTCGTACTGCTGGCGTGACTTGCAAGCAGATCCGCAAAACCTCCGGGCGCACGCCCGATTCGCCGCGGCGAGGTGAACACCAGCGGCGCAAGACTACGACGTAGGCGAAAGCCGGCGCTCTCGACCGCATCGGCAAGTGCACGATCCTCGGCGAGCGCCACTAGCGGTACCCCGCCGACAGCGCGATAGGTTTCGACGGTTAGCGCCAGGCTGGCACCCCATGCCCAGATATGCCCTGGCCAAGGATCGTGCGCGCGCGGGTCGATCAAGTCCTCCAGCCGCGCATGGAGCGTTGCCAGCTGCCACTCGGCTGCACGGTGCGTAAGATCCGATACCTTCTCCCTGGCGTCCGCGTCGAAGGTAATGACGCCCGCGACAGCGTCCGCACCGCCCGAGATTTCGCCGAGATTTGCTGCGATCCAGTCGACGTCGACCTGACTGTCGGCATCCGTCGTCATCACGACGCCGCCGGCCCCGGCGAGATCGGCAGCGCGGTCCATGACAATGCGGCGTGCGCCCCCTGCGTGAGCGCGCTCCGCGGGCAGTGCTACTTCCTCGACATCGATCTTTGCCCATCGCGCCGTGAACGCGCGGGCTACGCCAGCTGTATTGTCGACGCAGTTGTTGGCCCCGACAACGATAGTGACACGCACGTTCGCGTGTGCAGCCGCACGGTCGAGCGCTGCAAGACATGGAATAATGTACGCCGCTTCGTCGCGGGCCGGGACGCCGACCACCACCGGGCGCGGCGCGCCGATCGGCAGCCGAGGCAGCGTCAGATCAGTTCGGGCCAGCCACATCCAGCGCGTAACGACGGAAGGCTGCTCAAGTTTCTCGAAGATCGCCGGCAGCACAGTTGTGGGTGTTCCAGACTGCGGCAAACACCTCGGCAGTTCATTTGGTTACTGCAACGACATTGTCGTCGGAGTTGCGATCGATGTGCGTATTATAGGGATCGATGCCGACCCAGGTGGGACCGGTCGAGACGGTGAACGACAGGCGCTGCATTCCCGAGCGGATGCGCCGGGGTTCGAGCAGCACTACCGACTTGGCGCTGAACACACCCCGGCCCGGCTCGGCGGTGAACAGGCCGACGTCGACGGCTTCGTCGAGCGGTGTTTCGGTCTGCTTACCCTGACCATTTGCGTAGAACTTGTGCGCCACCACGGTCATCGCGACGTCGAAGCGGCCGTCGGCGCGGCGAGTGACCTTCGGATCGGTCGCCTTCAGATCCCATAAGGTGATGCGCTCGAACAGGTCGGTAATCAGCGGCTGGACATCGGAGGTCGCCTCCGCACGGAGCGCCGCAACAAGCGCCGTCGACATCGGGTAGGGCGCACTCTTGAACCGGTATTGCGCCAGCACACGGCGCAGGGCGCGATTGACCGCGGCCTCACCCATACGCTGCTTGAGCAGGTACATGACCAGACTGCCCTTCTGGTAATGGATATAGCCCTGATTGGCCTCGACGCGCTCGAGCGGCACCTCCTCGACGCGCTCGGAGCCGCGCGAGCGCAGGTAGCCGTCGAGCTCGAACTTGAGGAAGCGCCGCATCGCATCGCTGCCGTAGCGGTGCTCCATCACCATCAGCGCCGAATATTGCGCCAGCATCTCCGATAGCGTCGTCGCACCCTGCACATCGGCGGCGACGACCTGATGCGCCCAATATTGGTGGCCGAGTTCGTGCGCGGTGATGTAATAAGGGTAATCGATCTTGTCGGGGTTCGACACGTCGGCGATGAAGCCGATGCCCTCGGAATAGGGGATCGTTCCGGCGAACGCCTGCGCGAACTGCGCGTAGTCGGGAAACTCGACGATCCGCACATAGGGGAACTGGTAGGGGCCGAAGTTCGCCTGATAGTAATCGAGGCCATCCGCCAGTCCGCGCAACATGCGGTCGACATTCTGCGGGTGCTGTGCGTCATAATACACGCCGAGATCGATGCCGGCGTGCTGGATGTGGCGCTCGGCATAGCGCGCCGACTGGACCGAGAAGAAGTCGAGGATCGGCTTGGTCGAGACGAAGCGCGCCGTCCGGCGGCCGCCCGCGATGCGGTCGGCGACGCGCTCGCCTAGCGCGATCGGGGTCTGGGCGGCATCGGTGCTGACGGTGATGTCCGACATCGTCCAGCTCGCCCCGACGTAATTGCGCGCCAGCCCGGCCGGGTCGCCTAGCCGCCGCATCCTCAGGTCGGCAGGGAGCCCGTGCTTGCGGCGGACCGTGCGGTCGTTGAGCAGGCCATCGCGGCTCATGCCGATCACCGGCGCGAAGGCGATGTTGTTGAGAAAGCTGCCGTTGTCGACGACGCTCGTGTCGTTGCCGCTGTTACGGAAACCCTGCTGCCAGCGCTGCGTGCGGAACGTCAGCACGCGGGTATCGCCGGGCTGCAGCGGGCTGGCGAGATGCAGGATCCGGTAGTTGAAGCGCGGCCACGCCTGCGCCACCGTCGCGCCGGGCAGCTTGAGGTCGAGCAGTGCTGTATCACGGTCGGCGCGGACGTGAACATCGGCGATCGGCTGTGCCGTGCGGTTGGTCAGCGTGTAGCTGCCGGTGGTCACGACGCGGCGGTCGTGCGGGTAGAGCGCGACATTCATCTGCACGTGCGTGACATCGGGCTGCGGCAGGTTCTCGTAGCGGAGTAGCGTCTTTTCGTAGTCGGCCTGCAGGTCTTCAGTGTGCGATTTGGTGCGATACTCATTGAGTACGTTGGTGTTGTAAAAGATGAACACGCCCATGCCGAAGAAGACGACCGCCGCGACGGTAGCGATAAGGCCCGCTGGCCCCCGCAGTCGTCGTAGCGCTCGCGCCAGCCGGGGGCGTAACCGGGTTTCGGTACCCCGCCGCCAGAGTAGCTGCGCAGCCACCAGCAGCAGCACCGCGAACGCCCCCCAGTAGATCCGGAACGCCAGCGCGCCTTCCCAGAACCGCCCGCCGCCGTTCATGTCCGACAGCGGCACCGGCGGGCCTGCGCTGTAAATGTAGAGCGCATGCTCGAAGCCGATGTTGGTCAGCACGGTGAAGCTGATGACGTAGAGGAGTGTGATCCCCCAGCCGATCGGCTTCGCCGGAACCAGCGACTGGACGAACACCGACAGCACCGCGATCAGCGTGAAATCATAGGCTTGCGGCAGCACGTACCAGAGCAGGTATTTGCCGAGCTCGAAATGCGTGTAGCCTTTGACCAGCTGCACGAGAATTCCGGCGAACGTCGAGACGAGCAGGGTCGTCACCAGCACCGCGACCAGCGCAAGCACTTTGGGTAGCATCAGCGCCCAATTCGGCAACGGCGTTGCATCGACCAGCTCGTGGACCCGCCGGTCGCGCTCGCGCCAGACCAGCTCGCCGCTGTAGTAGATCGCGACGATGTACGCATAAAGGACGAAGGTGCCCGACAGCGTGGTGATCAGCACCCGGGTCACCGGCCGGATCAGGGTGCCGTACATCTCGGCAATGAAATACACCCCGGCCACCGCATTCAGCAGCCCGAGCACGACCAACACGGCATAGGCGGGCGAGCGGAAGATTTGACGCGCTTCGAGCCGTAACCGGGCCCTGAACTGCGGACCACGCGCGGCGGCATAGCGCGGCGGCAGCAACGGCGCTGTCGCCACGCTCGTTGCGACAGCCGGCTCGATCACGCCGGACTTCGCACGCTTCAACCCACGCGCCTCGAAGCGGAATACCGCATAGGCCACGCCCAGCGCGAGCAGCCCGATGCCGACCCACAGCAACCGGCCGCCCAGTATCGGTCCGTCGAGCGCCGGCAGCAGGCTGTTACGTTCGGCCGGGGTCCAGTATTGGGTGGCATATCGGAGCGCGCCCGTGCCGAACGGTTCGAGCCACGCGAACGCTTCGCGGAACTGCGGGCGGCGGCCGATCGTGGCGGACGCCGTGGAGAACATGATGAACAGCGCTACCGCGCCGACGTAAGCGTTGATCATCGACCGCGTCGCGGTGGTCAGCGCAAAAAACAGCGCCGACATCGCGAACGCCGCCGGCAGGCCGAAGACGGCATAGGCGAACAGATAGTCGCGGAGCCGGTTCGGTCCGAGCGTCTCGGCATCGACCCACGGCATCAGCGAGCCGATGAAGATGCCGAGCGGCACCGTCAGCAGCACCAGCGCGCCGGTCAGGAACGCCCCGGTGAAGCGGCCGAACAGATACTGCGCTTTCGTCATCCGGGTCGCGCGGATCATCGGCCCGAAGCCGGTGTCGTCGTCGCGAACCACCCCGCCGGCAACGAACGCCGTCGCGATGAACATGAAGAAGACACTCATGATCACCATCGTCTCGATGATCGCGAACGGACTGTTCTTGTGGACGTTGCCGCCGCCGCCGATCTGAATCTGGTCGACCGTCACCGAGCCGAAGACGAGCAGGAAATAGATCAGCGCCGAGACCCAGAATACCGGGTTGCGCAGCTGATAGCGCAGTTCGAACTTGGCGATCGCCGCGAACATTCAGGCGGCCTTCGCGATGCGTCGGCTGCTGTCGAGTGTCGAGAAGTAGACGTCTTCGAGCCCGCCCTGCGCGGGCTCGAAGCCCGGCCCCGGCGTGCTGTCGGCTTCGACGTGGATGACCGTGCGTCCGGCGAACAGCCGGCTCGAAATGACGCGGTGGCGGGCGCGCTCGTCGTCGAGCGCGGTGCGGTCGATGGTCTTGCGCCAGATCCGGCCGTGCAGCTGCTTGACCAGCTCGCCCGGAACGCCTTCGAGCAGGATCCGCCCGTCGCCGAGCACCGCCATCCGCGGGCACAGGTCGGTGACGTCCTCGACGATGTGCGTCGACAGGATGACCACGACATCGTCGCTGACCGCGCCGAGCAGGTTGAGGAAACGGTTGCGCTCCTCGGGATCGAGGCCGGCGGTCGGCTCATCGACGATGATCAACCGTGGCTGGCCGATGAGGGCCTGCGCGATGCCGAAACGCTGGCGCATGCCGCCCGAGAATCCCGCCAGCGCCTTTTTACGAACACCCCACAGATTGACCTGATGGAGCAGGGCTTCGACCGTCGCCTTGCGCTCGCCGCTGCCGGCGATCCCTTTCAGCACCGCCATATGGTCGAGCATCGCTTCGGCTGAAACCCGCGGATAGACCCCGAAATCCTGCGGCAGATATCCCAGCGTCCGCCGCAGCAACTCGGGCGAGGTGACCACATCGATGTCGCCGAAACGGATCGTGCCCGAAGTTGGCGTTTGCAGCGTCGCGACCGTGCGCATCAGCGTCGACTTGCCCGCGCCGTTGGGGCCAAGCAATCCGAACATTCCCGGCGGCACGATCAAGCTTACCGCTTCGAGCGCGCGTACGCCGTTGTCGTAGACATGTGTCAAACGATCGATTTTCAGCATTCTGACGACCCCCGAAACTTATCTGTCCTGCTTGCTTAACACAGCACATTCTCGATGCAATAAGCCCTGTCCAATTCTAGTGTCCGTTGCGGCACGGAGGCCAAAATTGGGTGACGACAGTCAGCTCAGGGCAGGCAGTACACCGGCATTTCCAGCGGCTGATGGCCGACCACGGCGTCGGCCCCAATGGACCTGTAAGAGCAGGCGGCTATAGCTCGCACTCGTGTCGACGAAACCGGGTGCCTCTCGGCACAGGACTGGTGAATTCAGGGATGCAATCGCTGGGCACCGAAGACGGCTTGGCCGACAAGCGCGCGGTCGCCGGCAAAGTGCCCTGCCGCAACCGCGTAGGTGCCGCCATCGAGCCGCCAATCGTTGGCGACCGCATCAAAGCGGGCAATTACGCGGGGGTCGATCGTCACCTCGACATGTCGCGTCTCGTCAGGACGGAGCCGAACTCGCTCCCAGCCGGCAAGGCGATAAGTTCTCGTGCCGTTGCTGCCGGTCGCCTCGACATAAACTTGCGGCACGTCGGCCCCGTCGCGATCTCCGACATTGGTGACATCGAAGCCTACCTTGAACGCCGCCGCGTCGACCTTCAGTCCTGAGTAACGGAAGCGGGTGTACGACAGGCCATAGCCGAAAGGAAACAATGGTCTCGCGCCGGTACGCGCGTACCAGCGATATCCGACGTCGGCACCCTCGCGGTAGTCGATGGCGAACGGAGCCAGCGAACGGTGCGCTCGTTCGGCGGCATCGACGCCAGTGATGCCGATCGGCGCGGCGCGGGGGGCTTGGCCGGCGCTGGCAGGAAAGGTGATCGGTAGATGTCCGCTGGGATCGACGACACCGAATAGGACGTTGGCGATCGCCTCGCCGCCGCGTTGTCCAGGGTACCACGCCTCGACCACCGCCGGAATGCGAGCGAGCCATGGCATCAGGACGGGTCCGCCGTTTTCGAGCACGACGACAGTCCGACGATTGGCGGCGGCAACAGCATCGATCAGCGTGTCCTGCCCGTTCGGCAGCGTCAGATCGGCGGCATCCTGCGCCTCGGTCTGCCACTGCGTCGCGAACACGATGACGATATCGGCGTGCCGCGCCGCGGTCACCGCCGCCGCGACATCGGTACTCTCGAAGTAGGTCACGTGCGCTCGCGGCACGAGCGTCGCAATCGCTCGCAGCGGCGACGAAGCATGCCAGGTGATCCGCGCGAACGACGCCGCATCGCCCCGGGTCAGCGGAATTTCGACGGGCGCGCCGCCGACCGAACGGACCTGTGATGAACCGCCGCCCGACAGTACGCCGACATCAGCGTGGCCGCCGATCACCACGACGTTGCGAACGGTATTCGCCAACGGCAACAGCCTGCCGTCGTTCTTGAGCAGCACGATGCCCTCCTCGGCGGCACGCTGCGCGACTATGGCGTGCGCCGCATAGTCGATCGCAACCGGTGCTACTGGAACCGGGTGATCGATCAGCCCGCTCGCGACCATGCCGTAGAGGATGCGGCGCACCATGTCGTCGAGCCGCGCCGTGGAAACGCTGCCAGCGGCGATCGCGGCGGTCAGCGGTTCCCCGAAATAGACCGCTCGGTCGAGCTCCTGGCCCGACTCCTGATCCAGTCCGGCGTTAGCGGCCTTGATCGTCGAGTGAACCGCGCCCCAGTCGGACATCACCCAACCGCGATAACCCCAGTCGCGCCTGAGCACATCGTTGAGCAGAAAACCATTCTCGCAGGCATAGTCGCCACCGACCTTGTTATAGGCACACATCACGGCCCCGGGATGGCCGCGTTCGATGGCGATCTCGAAAGCCAACAGGTCGCTCTCACGCAAGGCGGCCGAGGCAATTCGGGCGTCGAGGACCATGCGGCCCGTTTCCTGGGCATTGAGCGCGAAGTGTTTGATCGTCGAGACGATATGATTGCTTTGGACGCCGGCGATCGACGCGCCGGCCATGATGCCGCTAAGCAGCGGGTCCTCGCCGAGATATTCGAAGTTCCGGCCCGCCCAAGGATCGCGTGTCAGGTTGATACCGCCGGCAAGCAGGACGTTGAAGGTCTTGGCGCGGGCTTCCGCACCGATCATCGCACCGCCGGCATAGGCAATATCGGGGTCGAAGCTGGCGGCGGTCGCGAGACCGGACGGCAGCGCGGTGGCGACGTCGCCCTTGCGCTGCTCGATCTGGTTGGCGACGCCGAGGCTGGCGTCGCTTTCGCGCAGGGTTGGGATCGAAAGGCGAGGGATGCCGGGGATATGGCCCGCCGAGGGGATGATATGCTCGGGCGTTGCCGGATGCGCTTTCGGCGGGAAATAACCGTGCACCAGGCCCAGCTTCTCGCCCGTCGTAATCGTCCCGAGCAAGGCTTCGACCCGCGCCGATACCGCGTCCGGCGACGGCGCGGCCGGTGCCCCGATTGCCGTCGATGCGCCGGCGTTGGCGACCAAGCCGATAACGAACAATGCCGTCACACCGGCGCGCCATTGTCCGCACGCACGCGCACCATGCCGCGACATGGGCCGCGGCCATTGCCCCCGTCGCAACCGCACTTCCATACCGCCCGCCATCGTCGTTCGCCTCAGAACGACAGCTTGACGCGCGCGCCGAAGGTTCGCGGCGCCTGGTAGTTCGACAGGAAGACGGGAGCGTAGCGGGTCGGCCCGAAGGCGCCGGCGCTGGTCCGGACGGCGCGGGCCTCGACGTTCTGGACGAAACCCTCGACGAGGTACTTGTCACTGGGCGAAGTATAGCGGACGGCGAGGTCGGACCGGGTATAGGCCTTCTGCTCGTCGAAGCTTTGGCCGTAGTAGACGGGGACCCCGGCGACGACGCGGTTGGTACGGTCGCCGTCGAAAAAGGTCAGGAAGCTCCGCGTCTCGTAGTGGACCGTGCCGCGCGGCGTGATCCGGCCGCCACCGGCGAGGACGAAGTCGTGCTCGTAGGTCGCCGTCGCCGAGAAGCGCGGCGCATGCGCCAGCTCGTTGCCGGCGAGATCGCGCTGGGCCGTCAGGTCGCCGCTGCTGTCGAAGCGCCCATCGACCGCGAGCAGGGTCTTGAGCTTGGTCTTCTGCACCGTTGTCGCGATCTGGATGCGGTCGGTCGGCGTAAGATTGGCGACCAGCTCGCCCTCGATACCATAGGTCGTCGCGCCCTTGGCATTCAAGGTCGACACCTGGCTGGCGATGACATTGCCCGCGGCGTCGCGGGTGTTGACCACCTGGTTAACCTGATAGCCGGTGAAGTTTGCGTAATACGCCGCGACGTTGAGGTTCAGCTTGCGGTCGAACAGCCGCGCCTTGAAGCCCGCCTCGTAGTTGGTGATGTTCTCGGGGCTCGTCGTCTGGCCGCCGTCCTGGATGTTGCCCGACTTGAAGCCGCTGCTGATGCTGGCATAGCCCAGCACGTTGTCGGTCAGGTCGGCGTCGACCCGGCCGAGGTACGTCAGCTTGCCCCAGCCGCCCTTGACGTCATTGTTCGAGATCGAGAAGTTGCCGCCCTGCGCATTGAGATACGCCAGCAGTTCGTTGGCGCTGGCTCCGGGCAGGACGCCGAAGATATTGACGTTGCACGGCCCGGTCGTCTGGCAGCCGAAGGCGGTGATGTTGCGCCCACCGATATCCTGCTTGCGGTCGTAGGTATAGCGCAACCCGCCGGTCAGCCGCAGCCGTGAGGTGGCGTTCCACGTCGCCTGGCCGAAGCCCGCGACCGAGTTGATGCCGCGATTGGCCTGGATGAAGCTGCCGACGAAGGCGCGGGTGCCGCCGTTGCGATAACCGTCGCGTTGGTCGACGTCGAAGCGAATCCGGTTGGTCTCATCCGAATAATAGCCGCCGATGATGAAATCGATGGTGTTCTGGCCGATCGACTTCAACTGCACTTCGTGGCTCATGAAATCGAAGCGCGAATTGACCGTCCGGTTCTCGCCGAAGCCGCCGAGGAAGATCTGCTTGCCGCCATTGGCCGGATCGAAGCCGCCCGTCGGGGGCAGGGCACCGGCATCGGCGTCGGCCTGGGTGCTGCCGCCCAGACGGGTGAAACCGGCGATGTAGCTCGCCTGCAAATGGTCGGTCAGGTCGTAGTTGATCGTACTGCGGACAGCGACCGAGTAGCGGTTGGTGTCTGGCGCGGTGTCGCTCAGCGTCGAGAACAGCTTGGTGCCGGGGCGCGGCGTCTGCAATAGTCCGATAACTGGCGCGCCGTGGTCGAGAAAGCCTTCAAAGCCGAGATTCCACGTCAGTTTATCGTTCGGCTTGAACAACAGGCTGACCCGCGCCGACTGCTGGTCCTGCGCGTAGTATTTCTTGCCGGTGGTGATGAAGGAGGCGCGGTCGACGTTAGGCACGGTAGGCGGCTGCTGGAAGTCGGCGTAACCGTCGTGGCGCTCGGTGACAAAGGCGACGCGGACGGCCAGCGTATCGGTTAGCGGCACGTTGATCATGCCGCGAGAGCCGAAACGGTTATAGTCTCCGGCGATCGCCTCGATATTGCCCGACACGCCGTCGAAGTTCGGCTTGGCGGTGATCAGGCTGAGCGCCCCAGCGGTCGAGTTGCGTCCGAACAGCGTCCCTTGCGGCCCGCGCAGCACCTCGGCGCGCTCGAGGTCGTAGAACAGCAGCGACGCGCCCTGGGCGCGGGCGCTGTAGATGCCGTCGATATACACCGCAACCTCGGGGTCGGCGACCTCGGTGAAGGCGGTGTCGTTGCCCAGCCCGCGCAATGTCAGCAGCACCGCCGACTGATCGCCCTGCTGGGCGAACTGTAGGCTGGGCACGAAGCGCGCGAGATCGGTGACGTTGTTGACCTGCTGGCGGTCGAGCGTCGACTGGCTGAATGCCGACACCGCGATCGGCGTGCGCTGGAGGCTCGTCTCGCGGCGGGTCGCGGTCACGATGATATCGTCGATACTGCCGTCGGTAGTGGCCAGCGCGGAACCTCCGCCCGCCGTCGTGTTGGCGGGCTGGCTTGTCGACTGCGACGGAACGACTTGCGCCAAAGTCATGCTGGCAAAAACGAAGGTCGTCGACAGCGCAGTGCCGCGCAAAAGCGATCGAAGCATGATAATCCTCCCATTGCGCCCTTGTTTCGGGCCTGTGATCAAAGGGTCAGACACCGACATCGATGTCAACAATTTATGACATCGATGTCGGTAATTTCGCCTGGGTGTATTCCGAAAGCCACGGCAAGGGGCTACGGTCGACGGAATGGTGCCGATCGCTCCACAATTTAACGATACCGACGCCAACCGGCTATTTCGCCTGCTGATCGGCGTCTTCTTCATCGGCGGGTTCCTGACATCGGTGGTCAGCCTCGTCGTGCCGCGTCTCAAGCTCGTGCTCGATCTCGATTATACGCAGGCGTTGCTGGTGCAGCTGGCGTTCCATGTCAGCTATCTGCTGTTCGCGGTACCGATCACCATCACCGTCGTGGGAGTCGGCTACATGCGGGCCATCGCGGCGGGCCTTGCGGTGATGATGGCGGGCTGCCTCGCCTTCGTCACGGCTGACTTCGCGCGCGACTTCGCGCTGATCCTTGCAGCGCTGCTGCTGCTGTCGGCGGGAATTACGGTCCTGCAGATTGCCGCGAACACCGTGGTGACGATCGTCGGCGCGGTGGCGAGCGCGGCGGCGCGGCTGACCCTGCTGCAAGGTTTCAACTCGCTCGGTACGGTAGTTGGGCCGCTGATTGCCGCACCGCTGCTGCTGGCTAAACCCGTTGGCACCGCGCAGCCGGTGGCGACGATCCTGCCCTTCGTGCTGTCGGCAACGGTGCTGGCATTCCTTTCGCTAATGTTTTTCCGGCACCGCGCGCTGCTGCCGCAAGCCGCCGCAAGCCGAACGAATGGTCATCTCCTCGAACAACTGCCCGGCGTGTGGCGCGACCGGCGGCTGCGCGCCGGCACCACAGCGATGTTCGCCTATGTCGGAGCCGAAGTGACGATCGGCACGCTGCTCACCAATTTCCTGATGCAGTCCGGCGTTCTCGGTCTTGCTCCGGTTCCGGCCGGCAGACTGGTCAGCCTGTATTGGGGCGGCGCGATGCTCGGACGCTTCGCTGGTGCGGCGCTGCTCGGGCGGGTTGCCCCGGCGCTGCTGCTGACGCTCTCGGCGAGCGGCGCGGCATCGTTGACCGTCATCGCCATCGCCATGCACGGCCCGGTCGCGGCGGCGGCGCTGCTCGCGGTGGGATTGTGCAACGCGGTCATGTACCCAACGATCTATGCGCTGGCGCTGCCCGCGGAGGCGGACGCCGCGCCGCTGGGGTCGATGCTGTTATGTATGGCGGTAGTCGGCGGGGCGGTCATTCCCGTCGCGACCGGAGTTGCCGCCGAC
>JANOOK010000095.1:0-14263 GCA_031421275.1 Sphingomonadaceae bacterium | reverse complement strand
TTCGGCTTCCTGCTCGGTGCCGTCTACAAGCGGCCGGTGGCCTCGTTCAACGGCGCGATGCTGCTGATCCAGCCGATGCTGCTGCTGTCGGGTGCGGGGATGCCGCTGACGTCGTTCCCGCATTGGGCCGAGATCATCGCCCTGATGCTGCCGTTCACTTACGTCGTCAACATCATGAAGATGGGCTGGGACAATCAGTTCTTCGTCGCCGCCGCGGTCCAGCCGGTGCTGATCCTGCTCGGTATCGGGATCGTGTCCGCGGTGGCGGCCAACCGCATCTTCCGCGCCGATTTTCGCTGACGCGCCACCCTGCAGTCTGGAGGAAATCATGACGCCACCACTGCTCATCGATCCCGCGCCCGAGGCAGCCGGTAGCGCCCGGCCCGGAACCGCGCTCGCCGCGCTCGCCGGCTCGCGCCTGCACCCCAACTACGTGCTCCGCATTGCCGGCGAGCCGGTGCGATCGCTGGCCGCGATAGATAGCGGTGAGACCGATCGGGTATGGCGCAGCATGACGGCGCGGCGCGGGGCGATTGCAGCGGCGACCCCGGCGATCTGCGCCGTGCTCGAAGCGGCGGTACCGGGGCTGGACCAGACGGCGATGCGCGCGACCCTCGCCGTCAAACGCGCGATCTATCGCGGCAAGCCGGTCGACGAGCGGACCTTGGCCGTCGTCCGGGCTGTCCTCGACCCTGCCGCAGCATCGCGCCTGGCAGACCTCGTTGCCATGCTGGCAACCGTCGCAGGCCTCGATGCCGAGCTCGTTCAGGCGCACGGACGCGAATTGGCGTACGGCTCGGCCGCGATTGAAACCTTGCTCGAGGCGGGCAACATGATGTCGGGCCTCAGCTACACCAACCCCGATTTCGTGCAGAAGCTGGTTCGTCACTTCGACCGCGACCAGGCCCGGAAGCCCGACAACAAGTCGATCCGCAACGTCGAGGACTCGCTGCTGCAATATGGCGCGCGGTCGTCGACCAAGACCAGCCCGCTGTCGTCGTTTACCGTGATCAACGTCGGCGACTGGCGCAACCGCGGCGATGCGCGGTCATGGCACGCGGACTTCACGCCGGTCGTGCGCCGCCGGGTCGAGTTCAAGGCCGGGCTGATGCGCCATCTGCTCGCGCCCATCTTCAATGATTTCAATGTCGTCAGCCGGGCTTTCCCGATGACGCGCAACCGCTCGATCGCGCGCCGGGACGGCCGGGTCAGGATCTACGGAGTCGCGCCCGGACAGGAGGCCACCGGGCGCACCTGGGGGACCGGGCTGACCGTCTCCAACCTCGACGAAACGGCGATCCTGCAATGCCTCGACCATGTTCTGGCGGGAACCAGGGCGCGTTTTATCGGCGACATCGTCGATGCGGTCTGCGAGCTTGCGCCGAAGGTGCCGTCGGCGGCGTTGACCGCCTTCATGGCGCGGTTGTTCGCGGTCGGCTATCTGGTTGCCGAGACGGGCTTCGTGGAACAGCGCGATGCCGTCGCCTGGGCTCGCTCGGTTTCTGATAATCCGGCAGTCGACTGCGGCCCCGCGTTGCGCGCGATCGTCGACCGCATCGACGCCGCGCTCGGCGTGATGCGCGGCGACGACAGCCTGGCGCGGGTCGCGGCGGTCGCTGCGATCAACCGCGAGGTTCATGCGCTTGCCGACTTGACCGGAGCCGATCACGACAGCCCGCACTTCAAGCCGGCGTTCTACGAGAACTGCTACCTTCCGGGCGGCAGCGATGGCCTCGATCAGGGGTTCCTCGCGCGGTTCGAGCCTGAACTGGGGATGCTCCACGACCTCGCGTTCCTGCTCGATCCAAATCAGGAACTGCATGCCCGCATGGCCGACTTCTTCGTCGAGCGCTTCGGTCGCGACGGACGGTGCTCGGACGTGGTCGCGTTTCTGGAGGGGTTCGACGCCGTCTACGCGCCTGGCATCCTCGATGCCGAGATCGACACGGCACACGCGGCGACCAACTCGCCCGCGACCGACGCATGGCTGCGGGCCAAGCTGGCGTTCGACCGCTACGTCGACCCGTTTCTCGATGGTACCGCCGATATCCAGCTCGATCCCACGGCGATCGGCAGCATCCTTGCGCTGCTGCCGCCCAGCGCGCGGGCGCGCAGCACGTCGTACAGCTACGTCGTGCAGATCGCAGCGACGGCCGACCAGCCGCAGCTTGTTCTCAACCAGGTTTTCGGGGGCCGCAGTTCGATCCTGTCGCGCTTCCTCGAAGATATCGATGCCGACCGGCTGCGAGCCGTGCAGGACTATGTCGCCGCCGGGGCGATCGGCGGCAGAAGCGCCGAAATCGGGGGCGTCTTCGGCTTCAATGCCAACCGCCACCCGCAATTGTCGGCGGTCGAACTCGAAATTCCGCCGTTCCCCCGGGCGTATGAGGACACCGGCGCGCTGCGCCTCGACGACCTGACGCTGCGCTACGACGCCGCCGGACACCGTCTCGTCTTCCACGATCCCGACGATGCCGCCATCGACGTGTGGTACCACGGCCTGTTGATTCCGTCGCTGCTGCCGCAGTTGCATCGCATTCTGGCGCTGGCCTTTACCGAAGGCCCGAGTCTCGCGATCACCAAGGCGCTATCCATGCGCAGCATGGCCGGTGGCCGGGCGGCAAGCTTCATCCCGCGGATCATGCTCGGAAACATCGTGCTGTTCCGCCGGACATCGATGATCGCCAGCACCGGCGTGCCGGATGCGGCGGTGCCGGCACCTGATTTCTACCGCGCCGTCCGGGAATGGCAGGCGACGCATAACCTTCCCGACCGGACCTTCGTCCGCGCCCTGCCGCTCCCCGATGCCGCCGGTGGCGAGATCGACTGGGGAAAGGTTAATTTCAAGGACATGAAGCCGTTCTACGTCGATCTGCGGAGCCCGCGCTTCGTCCGGCTGCTGCAGAATATGATCAAGCGCAACCCGGCGATGGCGATCTGCGTGTCCGAGCTGCTTCCGGACTTCGACGGCCACCCGACGACCGTCGCCGGTTTGCCGCATGTCGCCGAGCTGCACTTCGAGCTGACGCGGCCCGCGTCGGTGCCGGTCGCCACGGCAACCTGGCACACCGTACGCGTCGCCTATTTCGCCGAAGACCGTCGCGCGCTGATCGACGGGCCGATCGCCGACGCCATCGCCGATGCGCGAGACCTCGGCGTCGACCGCATCTTCCTCCAGCGCCATTGGAAATTCGGACCGCACGTCGACCTCAACATCCATGCCGACGCGGAGACCTTTGTGGTCAAGCTGTTCCCCCGGATCGAAGCGATCCTCAGCGCGTGGCTGACGGCCAATTCCAGCACGACCGTGCTCGATCCCGCCGCCTACGCCCGGCTGTCGCGCGATATCGGCGTGCTTGAGCTCGAGCGCGGGCCGTATCTGCCGCTGTTGGCGGACAATTCGGTCACGGTCATTCCTTATGCCACAAGCGCCAGCATCGTTCACCCGGCCCTCGCCGCGAGCCGTGAGCAGTGGCTTTCCGATAGTCTCGACATCGTTCTCGCGCTCTACAGGCGCAAGGCGCACGATCCCGACGGCGTCTTTCTCGCGCTCCACGCGATGCTTGCCGCCGTCGCCGATACGTGGATCGACGGCATGCAGCAGGGCTATATGTCGCTGCGCTCGCACGCCGATTACTTCTTCGCCGCGCACGATCTCGGCGGCGGCGTGCGCGCCCGCTTCGACGCGATCGATCGCAAGCGCGGCGCCGAATTCGACGCCCTCACCGTGGCGCTGCTCGACGCGTCGCCAGCGTCGCTGCCGCTCGACGACGAGCTTTCCGGGCTGATCGACCGCACGCGGCAGGTGGTCCGCGCTACCGCAGCGCGCAACCGCGAGATTGTCGACGCGAACCTCGCGGATCTGGTCGGTCAGACCGTGCACATGGACCTCGCGATGGCGCTGCAGGACGAGGCTCCGTCGCCGCTGCGCGATTCGGTCGTCGGCCGGCCCAACTCCGACCTCGGCGAGCAGTTCCTGAACTCCGCCGCCGGACAGGCAATGCAGGCGACGCCCGAGTTCATCGCGTTCCGGACCAACGTCAATTTCTTCTATGCGCTGCTGCCGCTGCTCGAAGTCGCCCCGGTGCAGAAGTTCCTGCTCTGCCACCTGACTGCCACGTCGGTCGCGCGTGTGACCGAACGCGACCGGCAGCCCGCACTCGTCGCCGCGGAGTAATGACGATGATCGGTTCCGCCGTCACCAATGGTCGCGCCAAGCTGAAGAGCTATGTCTATTTCGGCAAGGTCGACGACGGCACCTGGTTCGAGGCCGGCAGCAAGTCGTTCGTGCTGAGGAACCCGCGCCTCTATCCGGTGGCGGAGAAATTCGTCGCGCTTCTCGATCAGGGCTATGCGATCCCCGCGATCATGGCGCAGGCACCCGCCGCAGTGCGGCCGGTCTTCGAAACGCTGCTGACGTCGCTTGCCGATAACGACATGCTGCAGCAGCTGGAGGACGCCCACCCTTGGCCGCGGTCGCTGCGGCAACCGCGGGCGGCCGACGACCTGACGGTGATGCTCGAAGACCGCCTCGGCGGTGCGGCGTTGACCGCGGCGTTGGCACGGTGGCGGGCAGCCCGGGTCACGGTGATCGGCAGCGGCCACGCGCTCAAAGCCGCAGCCGGGGCGATTGCCGCTGCCGGATGCGGCGAGCTCTGTGTCTCGATCGAACCCGTCGCGGGCCCGCTCGCGGCCGGTGAGATCGAGGCCTTCGTCGCCGCGAAGGCAGCCGTGACGTCGCTGCGCTTCGACGTCCCGGAATTGGCGATGGGCGATATCGGCACCCGGGATCTCGTGCTCTACGTCGGCGATGACGGGGACGTGCAGACGATCCGCCGCCTGATCGTTGCCGGCAGGGATGGTGCTTCGGCGGCGATCATTGCCGGTGTGTTCGCCGGGCACGCCTGCGTCGCCCGCGCGACCGCTGCTCGCCCCGACTTCGACGATCTGCTGCACTGGCTGCCCGCCGCCGACGGCGCTGCGCCAAGCCACAGCCCGACTTCGTATGCCGTCCTCGGCTGCGTCGCGGCGCAGGCCTCAATCGACGAGTTCTTCGGCTTCGATGCGGACACGCGGCAGGGCCAGGTTACCGTCGTCTCGCCCGATCTGACCGTCGAGCGCCACCCGCTGGTGCCGCGCCCGACGTCGTCGGAGCCCGTCCTGCCGTTCAGCTATGTGGCCCGGCATCAATTGCCCGACGAGCGCCCGCTCGAAACCTTCGAGATCGTCAAGCTCGCGCTCGATCCCTGGTTCGACGCGATGTTCGGTCCGTTCCGCGCCGCGGACGACATGGGGCTTCGTCAGATGCCGCTGCTGCAGTACCCGATCGAGGTCCGCACCGGTCGCGGCAAGACCGCCATCGCGATCGGCTGGGGGCTCGATCTCGGCGAGGCCGGAATGCGCGCGATCGACGCCGCGCTGGCCCACCTCGCCGCGCCGCTCACCCCGGCCGGATCGGTATTCGCCGTGGGCCTCGACGCGGCGCAGTGGCAACGCCGCGCGCGGGCCGGCGCGATCATCGCCGGTGGAGCCTTGCGCATTAACGGCAGCAGCAGCTGGTTGCCGCTCGACGAACTGGACGACGGGCGGGTCCGCCTTTTACAGCGGCTCCTTCGGTATCATACCGCGGCGCCGGTTCGCGTCCGGCTGTTCTGGTCGCGCTTCAGCGCGGCCTACGGGGTCGAAATCTGGCTCGGCGATGGCGTCGCATCGACGGCGATCGCGGACGACGTCGCGACCGCCGTGGTCGAGGCGCTAGGCCGCGCCTGCAGCGACTTCCAGCTGGCCGATGCCGTCGGCCCGGGCTTTTGGCTGTCACAGCGGCCGGCGTTCGGCGTCGACATCGCCGCCGCGCCCGACGCCGACTGGCGCGCCGCGATCGACGCTGTCGGCGAGCCGTTCGCCGTCGATTTTCACGCCATCACCGCACTCGGCCTGCCGTCGAGCCTGAGCTGCGGCTACGCCGTCGTGCAGCCGGTGGCGTACTGATGGCGACCCGGCCGATCCTCACCGCCGTCGACGACGACGATGCGGGTATGTCGCTGGCGACCGTTGCCGTGACGCTGGATATCGATGCCGTCGTCGCCGGTGAAGCCACGCCGTCCTTCGCGCTCGGCGAGCTTTACCCAGTCGTTTTCGACCTTCGGTCGGGTCATGCCGAGGCTTTACGACTGCAGGCCCGCGCGCGCGCGGCGGGTGCGGACGTGCTGTTCATCGGCATCGCGCCCGACACCGTGCAGTTCGGCCCGTTCGTCAGCAGTACCGGGCAGGGCTGCCTTGCGTGCCGGAACACCCGGGCACTCACCAACGATCCCCGGCCACGCCCGGTCGGGGCCATGCGGCCGGCACCCGCCGCGCTGCGTCCGCTTGGCCCTGCCGCCATGGCGATGCTGAGCATATTGGCGCAGCATTATGCCGGCCCGCAGGCGGCTGCCGGTCTGCGTAACAGCGTCGTCGTCTGGCATCGGCACGGTCTCGACGTCACCACGCACCGCTTCCTGCCGGTTCCGGGCTGCGGCGCGTGCGGCGAGGCGCGGACCGACACCGGTCCGCTGGTATTCGGATCACGGCTGAAGGCGGTTGCCACGGACAAGCGCGCGGCCAATCCGGCGCTGACGTTAGCGGCGCTGCGCGATGCCTTCGTCGACCGCCATTGCGGCCTCATCAAGCATGTCTTTCAGGACACGGCATCGTCGCTGATGCCGCTGTGCTCGGCCGAGATGCAGCTCGGCGACGGTGACTTCGAGGCGGGCTACGGCCGCGCCGACACTGCCGCGCAGTCCGAGTTGATCGCTATCCTCGAAGCGGTGGAGCGCTATGCCGGCCACCGGCGGCAAGCTGGTGGCCCCACGCTGCGGGCGAGTTTTGCGGCGCTTGCCGGCGGGCCCCTCGCAGCCGTCGATCCGACGACGTTCATCTTGCACCACCCGGCACAAGCGAGCGAAGCCGGGTATGATCTCGTGCCGTATTCACCCGATCTCGACTACAACTGGATTCAAGCGCGCTCGCTGGACGACGGGTCCGCCGTGCTCGTTCCTGAGCAGTTCGGCTTCTATCGCTTGCCCGCAGACCCCGACGTGCCGCTCAACCGCTTCGTCTACGATTCCTCCAGCGGCTGCTCGCTCGGCGGTAGTCCGGAAGAAGCCGCGCTCGGTGGCCTGTACGAGCTCGTCGAGCGCGATGCCTATTTCGCCACCTGGTACGGTCGGATCGCACCGCGTCGGATCCTCACGGACTCGGTGACCGAGCCGCGGTCGGCGGCACTGATCGCTCGCGCCGAAGCCGAGGGCTACGAGGTCTGCCTGTTCGATATAACCACCGACATCGGTATTCCGGCGGTGTGGGGCATGGTCGTCGATCCGTCCGACACGGCACCGGTCAAGTCTTATTGCGCCTCGGCGTGCCATGGCCGCTGGTCCGAAGCGATCTTCTCGGCGCTGGTCGAGGTCACCACGTCGATCGGGGTCTATCGCAAGTCGATGGCGGAGCGTCGGGGTCGCGCGCGCGAGCTGTTCGCCGATGCCGCTTCGGTGCAGGCGATGGAAGACCATGTCCTGCTTTACAGCTTGCCCGAAAGCTATGCGCGGCTGGGCTTCCTTCACGGCGGGCCTGAAGTCACGCTTGCCGACTGCGAGGCCGAGCTGCCGTCGCTGGTCGAGCGCGACCTCGGTGTCGAGCTCCGCCGTCAGGTCGACAAGGTGCGCGGCGTCGCCAGCGACGTGATCGTCGTCGACCAGACCATTGCGGCGATGGCCCCGCTCAACCTGTCGTGTGTCAAGGTGCTCGCTCCCGGCTTGCTGCCGGTGACCTTCGGCCACCAATATCGTCGGATCGGTCTGGAGCGGATCAACCAGGTGGCGCAGTTCCGTCGGCCCGGACGTGCGCGGCTCACCGCGGCGACGATCAACCCGCAGCCGCACAATTTCCCATGAAGACCGCCGCACTCCACGAACTTGGCCAGCTCGATGCCTGGGTGCTGTCGACCTACCAGCGGCTCGAGCGCATGGACGTTCCGGTGTTCGACGTGGCCGGCACGGCCCCGATCCGCGACCTGACCCGTGACGTCGTGCCGGCGACGTTGTATCGACTGCCGACCGCGTTGCCGCACTGCGCCGGTGACTTCGGCAATTGGCTGCGCACCGGTCATCTGCCGGGTATCGTCGGGCAGGACAGCGTGACACGGCTGTCGATGCTGCTGCGCTATCTCGCGGCCCCGCTCCGTTACGAGCCGGAAACCGAGAGCCCTGTTCACAAGGCCGTGCCGTCGGCCCGCTGTCTGTTCCCGATCGACTATTACCTGCTCCAGCGGCGTGGCGGCATGACGCGAGCGTGGCAGTATGTCCCCGAGCACCACGGTTTCATCGCTGCCGATTTCGACGCGACCGCCGACTTCACCGGCGAAAGCGCGCTCGTCGCGGTCGCCAAAATATGGCGGATCGCCGAGAAATACGGCGAGTTCGCGCATTTTCCGCCGGTCCTCGAAGCCGGCCATGCAGCCGCCCAGATCGGTTATCTCGCAGCCGCGTTCGGCCTCGAAGGATTGTCCGTCAGCAGCCGCGAGATCGGTCGTGGCCTGTGTCGTAGCCGCTTCGACCTGCCGCTGTTCACGGTGGACCTGTCGGTGCCCGAACTCGATGTGGCGAGCAGTCTCGAGAGTGCGACTGTCCGCGTGCTGGTCACCGGCGAGCGCGGTGGTCTCGGCGAGCGGTTCGACCGACTGATCACATTCCAGAACCTGTTCGATCGCGGCGCTGTTTTGCCGAGGGCCGTCGGTGGCCGTGCTCCCGCGGTCGGATCGGCGGATCTCGGGATCGACTTTCTCGAGGTGCTGCGCCGCCGCAATGCCGGGAACGACCGCTCCGGTACGGCAGCGATGATGCTCGATGCGCCAGCCGAACTGCTGCCCGACCTGCTCGGGCTGTGGCGGCAGGTTGCCGCGCGCCGCCCGCAGCTCCCCGGCGAGGCGGTGACCACGGCATCGCTCGCGTGGCTGGCCGGCGGTGCGGCAGCGCCGGGACTCTATGCGAGCGACGGCGGGTTGCGGACGCCGGGGCGGTCGCTGTCGGAATTTCGGGCAGCGGTCGCCGGGATGCTGCCCTACCGCGGCATGCGCTTCAACCTTGCGACGCTGGCAGCGACGCTGGTGATCACGGCGGACCCGCTGACCGCGGTCGAGCAGCTGGGCGCGTCGGCGATCCGCGAGGTCCATCTTGCAGCCGGAGCGATCGCGCAGGATTTCAGCCTTGCGGCGACGGCGCTCGGCCTGTTTGCCCGGCCGGTGCGGATGATGCGCGAGGCTGCCATCGAGCGCGCGCTGCCGCTCGACGGGCAAACGGTTTACCAGGTCCTGTGCGGCGTCGCGCGGCGCGCCAGCATGTCGATGGAGCTGCTGTAATGTCGGCTCCCTGGCTCTCGCTCCATTGCTTCATCGCCGAGACGGCGCAGCAGGAAGCTTTCCTGGTCCGGCACGTCGCGCCGCTGGTTCAGCAATGGCGCGCCGCAGGGCTGGTCGATCGCTGGTTTTTCATTCGTTATTGGGAGGGTGGCCCGCACCTCCGGGTGCGGCTGAGCGGTCCAGCGACGCTCGACCCGGCCCCGTTCACGGCAGCGCTGGAGGCGGCGATGCCATCGTTCGTCGCGCCGCAGCCGCTTCGCCCCGAAGCTTACTATGCCGCGCATCCGTTCGACGGCGCACCGGTCGTTATTCAGGACCTGCCGTGGTTCGACGCCGGCACGGTCGCCGTCATTCCCTACGTGCCCGAGCTGCAGCGCTACGGCGGTACCGCTGCGATGATCGCCAGCGAGCGGCTGTTCGGTCAGTCGAGCGCGCTCGCCGTGGCGCTCGTGCGCGCCGTGCCCGACGTACCGGGCCGGATCGGCTCGGCCTTCGCGCTGATGGCGGTCACCGCGCGCGCGCTTGGCTGCGACATCGCCGGGATCGCCGATTTTGCGGCCCGCTATGCGGAAGGCTGGAGCCATTACTCGGCGGCAAACCGGACGCTGGCGGCCCGGCTCGCCGGCGAGCCGTTCGATCGCGCACTGGCAACGAGACTGCAGGCGATACTGCGCGCGACCAGTTCGCCGATGATCGCCGGCTGGGAAGCCGCGGTCGCGCGGTTGCGGGCCGATCTCGAGTTGCTGGCGGACGCAGGCGAGCTGATCTCACCGCTGGGCGATTGGGCTGGGGATGGCGCGCAGTCGATCGCGGCGATCGCCGGATCGCACCTGCACATGCTCAACAACCGGCTCGGCATCGTCCCCGCCAACGAGCTGGTCGTGGCAACCCATCTGGCCCGCGCTGCGGCGGCGCTCGCGAGCACTCCCGTCCCTCCGATCGAGGAAATGGTCGCATGAGCCAGTTGCGTTTGATCGTCGAACACCTGTGGTTTTTTCGGGTTCGCTCGTTGCTGATGCTGCTGACGGTCGTGCTCGCCTTCGCCACGTTCGGCGTCCTTGGCGCGCTACGCTATTCGCTCGACAGCGGCGATAGTTCGGTATCGGAACGCCGCCTGATCGTCGCACACGAAGCCGGGCTGATGCAGACGCTGCCGATCGCCTACCTCAAGCGCATCGCTGCGCTGCCGGGCGTGGAAAGCGTCAGCCACGCGACCTGGCAGGGGGAATATTACCGCGAAGCGCGCGATATGCTGATGACCTTCGCGGTCGATCCGGCAAGCTGGCTGGCCGGTCATCCCGATATGGAGATCACCCCCGAGGTCCGGACGGCGTTCCTCGCCAACCGGCGCGCCATTGTCGTCGCACGCGCGTTGGCGGCGAAGTACGGATGGCATACCGGCCAGCAGATACCGCTGCGCAGCATCTTTTACGATGCGCCGAAGGGCGATCCGGCGTGGACGTATATTCTCGCTGGAACCTTCGTCAGCAAGGATGCCGGCGGCGGGCGCAACTACGCGATCACGCACTATGACTATTTGAACGAAAACCGCCAGATCTGGCGTGATACGGTCGGCACCTTCGTCGTTACCCCGCGTGCCGACGCCAGTGCTGCCGTGCTGGCGCAAAAGATCGACGCGCTGTTCGCGCAGTCGGCCGCGCCGACCTCGACCACCACCGACCGGGCATTCCACGCCGAGTTCTTCACCCAGTTCGGCGACATTGTGCGGATGATCAAGATCGTCATCGGGGTCACCTTCGTTTCACTGATCCTCGTCGTCAGCAGCGGCATGGCGCTGTCGACCCGCCAGCGCAGCTGCGACATCGGCGTCCTGCGTGTTCTCGGTTACTCGCCGGCACGGGTCTATGCGCTGATCGGCGGCCAAGCCGCGCTGCTGGTGGCCGGTGGTGCCGCGGCAGGCCTGCTGATTGCCAGCGGCTTCAACCATCTGGTCACCGCCTCGCTGCCGCAAATCCTGCCCGATATCACGATGCCGCTGCCGGTCGTGCTCGAGGCCGTCGTCATCACCGCCGTGTTGACGCTGGCGACGGCGCTGCTGCCGACCTTGATTGCGCTGCGCGTCCGCCCCGTCGCCGCCTTCGCCATCGAACAGGCCTGACATGGCCGAGTCTGGGAGAGTCGAGATGAACCGCGAGACCGCCGGACTGGCGCGACAGACCTGGGCGCTGGTTCCCTATGCGTTCGGCAACATCGTCCGCGCCCGCTGGTCGAGCCTGACCATGATCGCCTGCGTGACGCTGGTGATCGTCATCCTCGGCGCTTTCCTGTCGATGGCTCGCGGCTTCGCCAGCACGGCGAAAAGCGCTGGGTCCGACACGGTCGCGGTGTTCCTCGGCGCGCAGAGCCCGTCCGAAGGAAATAGCCAGCTGACGCGCGAGCAGATCGAACTCCTCGCCAACGCCCCCGGACTGCAACTGCTTTCCGGGGCGGGCGCAGCCAAGCTATCGCCCGAGCTGACGATGACAGTCAGCGGACACCGCCGCACCGACCGCGTCCGGCTCAACGCGACGCTGCGCGGTCTGACGCTCGCCGGGATAAGCCTGCACGATGGCTTCCACCTTGTGGCCGGGCGGTTGCCGGCACCGGGTCGCTACGAGCTGGTCGTCGGCCGCAAACTGGCCGAGACCACCGCCGGGACCGATATCGGCGATACTACGGTGCTCGCCGGCCGCCGCTGGCTGATCGTCGGCCGCTACGCGCTGGCGAGCCCGGTGTTCGAGACCGAGTATTTCGGCGACCTCACCGCCGTGCAGTCCGCCTATGGCCGCGAAAACCAATATCAGACCGTCCGCGCGCGGCTCGCGGGTGCCGCTGCCCTGGGGCGGGTCAAGGCGTTCGTTGCCGCCGACCCCCGGCTCGATCTCGACGTCCGTACCGAGCGTCAGCTTTACGCGGCGCAAGCCAAGAGCACGAGCGACCTCATCATGGTGCTGGGTTGGCCGTTGGCGGCGGTGCTCTCGATCGGCGCGCTCGCCGGCGTCTTCAATACGATGTTCATCGTGCTCGAAGGCCGACGGCACAGCTTGCGCGTCGTCCGGCTGCTCGGCTTCTCGTCGCACGCCGTCGTGGCCAGCGTCGTCGTCGAGACGGTGCTGCTGTCGGTGATCGGCGCACTTGCCGGGCTGGCGATCGTCTTCGTCGCCGCGCACGGCGTCGAGGCGACGGCGGTCGGCAGCGACTTCACCACCATCACCTATAATCTGCGGATCGACGCGGTGGCGATCCTGCAAAGCCTCGCGCTGGCGATCATTATCGGCATAATCGGCGGCGTCGTTCCGGCCAGCCGCTTTGCTTCTGGCAGGAGGATCTGACCGATGACCGTAGCTCAGAAAGCGCATGACCGGTCCGAGCCGGTGTCGGCCGAGCGCCTCGCGCGCCTGCGCAGCCTGTCGATCGAGCGTGGACCGACCGCGGTCGCGGTCGCCGTGGCGGCCGCGGCAGGCCGTCCGTCCCACGCGAAATCGCGGCTGATGCTGATCGTCATCGCGGCGCAGGCGCTGGCGATCGGCGGGCTGGCGCTGCGCAGCCATGCCGCGGGAACCGGTGCCGTGGCTGCGACGGTGCCGGCGGCGCATGATCCGGTTGCCGCGTCGCCGGTCGCTGCAGCGGCGGGTCGTTTCGATGCGCAAGGCTTTGTGACCGCAACCAGGCGGGCCACGGTTTCGACCCGGGTCGCCGGCATCGTTACTTCGGTTCGCGTCGAGGCAGGAGACCGCGTTGCGCGCGGGCAAATCCTCGGCACGCTCGACAGCGATCTGGCGTCGCGCGACCTTGAACTCGCAGCGCGCCAGGTCGACGTGCTGCAGGCGCGGTTGCGTAGTGCCGATGCCCAGCACCATCAGGCGTTGAACGATATCCAGCGCGAACAGCCGCTGTTCGAGAAGCAGTTCTCGACCCGCGCGAAGCATCTGCAGCTGCAAACCGCGGCGGAGGTGAGCAGCGCCGCGCGCGACAGTGCGCGGGCGGATCTCGCGGTCGCGGAGCTCCAGGTCAAGCAGCAGCGCAGCCTGCTGGGCAATTATACCGTGCGGGCGCCGTTCGCCGGGATCGTCATCGAGAAGAATGCCCAGCCGGGTGAGCTGATCGCACCGTCGGGTGCCGTCGGTGGCTTCACCCGCACCGGTCTGTGCACGATCGTCGACATGGATTCGCTCGAGGTCGTGGTCGACGTCAGCGAGCAGCTGATCACCCGCGTTCGGGCCGGTCAGCCCGCGACGCTCAGCTTGTACGCGCACCCCGACGCCAAGTTCGCGGCGCATGTGACGCGGATCATGCCCAGCGCCGACCGCGCCAAGGGCACGCTTCAGGTCCGGGTCGCGATCGACCGACTCGACCCCCGCATCCTGCCCGACATGGGTGCCCGCGTCACGTTTCTCTGACCCCTGGAAAGGAACGCCGTCATGTCTGTCCTGCCCGCCTTCAGCCTCCTGAACGTCGCCAAGCGTTACGCCCGGGGTGACAGTGTCGTGCCGATCTTCGACGACCTGAGCATGACCATCGACGAGGGCGATTTTCTGGCGCTGATGGGTCCGTCCGGATCGGGCAAGACGACATTGCTTAACCTGCTTGGCGGGATCGACCGCGCCAACGCCGGCACGATGTGTTATCGCGGCGAACGCTTCGATAACCTGAGCGAGGCGGCGCTGTCGCACTGGCGTGCCCGCCACATCGCCTTCGTGTTCCAATCGTTCAACCTGCTGCCGATGCTGAGCGCGGCGCGGAATGTCGAATTGCCGCTGACGCTGACCCGGCTTGGCGGCAGTGAGCGGCGACGCCGCGTCGCGACGGCGCTGGAACTGGTTGGACTGGCGGCCTGCGCCAATCGCTCGCCGGCGCAGTTGTCGGGCG
>JANOOK010000094.1:0-2709 GCA_031421275.1 Sphingomonadaceae bacterium | reverse complement strand
GATCAAAGCAGTGAGGAAGGCCGATGCGGATGTCCTGCCTGTCTTCCTGACCAACTGCACGAAAGCGAATTTGCTGGTGCGATCAATGGCGACATAGAGAAAAAGCTTGCCCTCGGCGGTCTGCACCTCGGCAATGTCGATATGGATCGAGCCATTGGTGCGCCAGCGGTTCAAGTCTAATGGCGAGGGCCGATGGGGTGGCGCTTGAACCGCTGGCGCTTGGGTTAGTCGCCATCGACTCCGGCAGACGCGAGATGTCATGCCGCTGCAGGCACCGGTGAAGTGCTGACCGCGTCAGCCTGTCAATCAGCGTCGAATATTGAAAAGGTAATAGCGTTCAACATTGATCAGTTTGGGCGCTGATTTTCTTGCGTTGTTTGAAGCGCCAGGAGTCATTTCCGGTTTCGAGAATATCGCAGTGGTGGGTGATGCGGTCGAGGAGTGCGGTGGTCATCTTGGGGTCGCCGAACACGGTGGGCCATTCGCCGAACGCGAGGTTGGTGGTGATGATCACCGAGGTCCGCTCGTAGAGTTTGCTGACAAGATGGAACAGCAGCTGGCCGCCCGAGCGCGCGAACGGCAGATAGCCGAGTTCGTCGAGGACGATGAGATCGAGCCGGGCGAGCTGGGCGGCGAGTGCGCCGGCCTTGCCGATGCGGCTCTCCTCCTCGAGCCGGGTGACGAGATCGACGGTGTTGAAGTAGCGTCCACGGGCACCGGCGCGAACGACGCTGGCGGTGATGGCGATGGCGAGGTGGGTCTTGCCGGTGCCGGTGCCGCCGACCAGCACGACATTGCGCCGCCCGGGCAGGAATGAGCCGGCATGGAGAGAGCGCACCAGCCCTTCGTTGATCGGCATGCCGTCGAACACGAACGCGTCGATATCCTTGATCACCGGCAGCTTGGTGGCGCCCATCCGGTAGCGGATCGAGGCGGCGTGGCGGTGAGCGGCTTCGGCGCGGAGTAGATCGGTCAGGATCTCCATGGCCGTGCGGTTGCGCTGGATGCCGGTGGTGACCGCCTCGTCGAACGCGCCTGCCATGCCCTTGAGGCCAAGGCCTCGCATCGCGTCGATCATCTCATGCCGCTGCACGGGCATCTCGGAGCTGATCGTAACGAGCACAGTTGGCGACCGGCGGATGCGCCAGCGCCAGGTCGGCCGACGTGACAATGGTCAGCGGCCGGGGCGGTTCGCGTCGCCGCGACAGGATATTGAGGATCACCTCGTCGCTGGCAGCCCCTTCGTCCAGCGCCTCACCGATTGCCGCCTCAACGGCATCGAGACCGTCGGTGAGGACCGCTGCCAGCACGCGGACAAAGCGCCGGTCGGCTTCGTCACCGGTGCCAAGCCTGCGACGCAGGCGCGTCAGCGCCGGCGGCAGGGTCCAGTCGTGGAACGGCGCACCGTTCCGCCACGCGCCGGGCTTCTTCGCCAGCACCGGCAGGTAATGCCACGGATCGAGGATCATCCGGTCGCGTCCGAAGAAGCGCGGATGCTCGGCAACGACATCGTCGCCGCAGCGAACGATGATCCGGTCGGCGTAAGCCCTGACCTGCACGGCGCGGCGAACCGCCCGGGCCATCACCGAGTAGCGGTTGCGGTCAAAGCTGATCAGGCAGGTACCGGTCACCGCATGATCGGTCTCGTGGAAGCCGTCGAACGGTGCCAGCATCGGCTGCAGCGCCGGTCGCTCGGCGTCGAGCGCCGCCGCGACCGTCATATCCTTTTGCTCGGGATGAGGATGAAGCATGGCCCAGCGGCGACACTCGGCCTCGAGCCAGCCGTTGAGTTCTGCGAGGCTGGCGAACCGCAAGCGCGGCTGGAAGAACCGACCGCGCATCGTCTGCACCTGGTGCTCGACCTGCCCCTTCTCCCAACCCGCCGCCGGCGAGCAGGCGGTCGGCTCGACCATGTAATGGTCCGCCATGACCAGGAAGCGCCGGTTGAATACGCGCTCCTTGCCGACGAACACTGTCGTCACTGCCGTCTTCATGTTGTCGTAGATCCCGCGCAGGGGCACGCCGCCGAAGAAGGCGAACCCGCGCGCATGCGCGTCGAACACCATCTCCTGCGTCTCGCGCGGATAAGCCCGCACATACACCGCTCGCGACGCGCACAGCCGCATGTGCGCAACCTTCACCCGCACGGGCACGCCGGCGATCTCGACGTCCTCGTGGCTCCAGTCGAACTGATAAGCCTCGCCCGGCCTGAACAGCAGCGGGATAAAGGCTGGCGCGCCGTCGCCGACACCCTTGCGCCGCTCGGCCGTCCAGCGCGACGCGTAGCGGCGGACGGCATCGTACGAGCCTTCGAAGCCGTCGCGCAGCAGCAGGTCGTGAACCCGCGTCATCCGCAGCCGGTCCCGCCGGGACCTCGCCTCGTTCTCGACGAGCAGCCTGTCCAGCCGCTCCTGAAAGGGACCGATCCGGGGCAGCGGCTGGACCGTGCGATTATAGTCAAACGCCCCTTCGGGCGCGCGGATCGCCTTGCGCACCACCTTCCGCGATAACCGCAAATCCCGCGCAATTGCCTTGATCGGCTTGCCGCCTGCGTACTCGCGCCGGACCCGTACAACCGTCTCCACTACCAGCATCCCAATCTCGCCCCCCGGACAATCCAGAAAGCTCGCTAAACCATCGAAATGAGGGGTCCCTGTTGGACGCCGATCACCCCGCTAACGGGGTCCCTTTTCCACGCCGATCTACACA
>JANOOK010000093.1:0-2338 GCA_031421275.1 Sphingomonadaceae bacterium | reverse complement strand
GAGGCAATCGTCCCAGTCCCAGATCTTCTCGACCGCGCTGAATGGAAACATCGCGACCAGGCAAATCCGCGCGATTAGGTCGGCGGCAAGCGTCAGATTGGCCATGGTCCTCGCTTTCGGAACAGTCCTCGGGTTGATACGCCGAACGCGGTCGGACGAGCTAGACGCGATTGCTCCTGATCGTGATACCGAGTTGTCGTCTGGCCAGGCGAGCGGGTCATCCTCGTCGCGTCCGCCTCCAACGTGTTCCCGAACGAGTTACATTCAGCTTGACTGAATTAACCGATATGGCTAGTCTGCCAGCAGTTAGTAATCCGGCTGCCGCCGATCGTTATCAGGGTGTCATATGACGAGTCGGTTGCTAATTCCGGTCTGCATGCCGACCATATAATGACTTTGACCAGAACCTTCAGCAGGCAAACAACGACGGTGCGAGACCACCGCCGTTGGCATGGTCTCTGCCGAGACGCGAACGCTCAGCAGTTCATCGTCGAAGTTTGTCGAATGGTATGCTGAAAGCCGCTCGTCTGAAACAGCTGCTCCCTTCAAAAAGGGGCGTATACAGAGCGCAACAAAGTGAGCTTAAGCAGCTTAGAGCCTATCAGTCGTTCGCCCGGCGACAGCCCGAACGCAGTTCCCCAATGCGGTGCGAGAACACATTATGACCGACCACTACGACGTCATCGTCATCGGTTCGGGCGCCGGCGGCGGCACGCTGACGCTCGAGCTGGCGAAGACCGGCAAGCGCATCCTGCTGCTCGAGCGCGGCGAGTATCTGAAGCGCGAGCGCGACAACTGGGACCCGACCGCGGTGTTCGTCGACGGCAAGTACCAGGCCAAGGAAGACTGGTTCGACCGCGACGGCAACCGCTTCCACCCCGGGCTGCACTATTGCGTCGGCGGCAATACCAAAGTCTACGGAGCCGCGCTGCTCCGCCTGCGCGAGCGCGACTTTGGCGAACTGCGTCACGCCGACGGCATCTCGCCCGCTTGGCCGCTCGGCTACGACGTCTTCGAGCCCTATTACACCCGCGCCGAGCAGCTGTTCCAGGTCCACGGCACGCGCGGCATCGACCCGACCGAGCCGTGGTCGAGCGCGCCCTACCCGTACGCCGCGGTGCGCCACGAGCCGCGCATCCAGACGTTGTACGATAGCCTACAGCGCATCGGCTACCATCCGTTTCCGCAGCCGCTGGCGATACTGCTCGACGAGCACGACGGCAAGGTCGACCCGCATAGCGCCTGCATCCGCTGCGACGCCTTCGACGGCTTCCCGTGCCTGACCAACGGCAAGGCCGACGCGCAGATTATCGCCGTCGACCCGGCGCTCGCCTATTCGAACGTCACGATGCTGACCGGGGCCTATGTCGACCGGCTTGAAACCGACGCCAGCGGACGCAGCATTACCGGCGTGCACGTCAACCGCCACGGCGCGCCCGAGGTATATTCGGCCGATATCGTCGTCTCGGCGTGCGGGGCGCTGTCGTCGGCGCTGCTGATGTTCCGTTCCGCAAGTGACCAGCACCCGAACGGACTGGCCAACGGCTCGGACCAGGTCGGGCGCAATTACATGCGCCACAACAACTCGGCGTTCATGGCGATCTCGCGCGAGCCCAACGACACCGTCTTCCAGAAGACCATGGCGTTGAACGACTTCTACTTCGGCGCCGACGACTGGGAGTTTCCTCTCGGCGGTATTCAGCTGCTCGGCAAGTCGCACGGCGAGCAGGTCCGCGGTGAGGCACTGCCGGCGTGGCTGTCGTGGTTCCCCGAGATGCCGTTCGACCAGCTGGCGCGACACTCGCTCGATTTTTGGGTAATGAGCGAGGATCTGCCGCTGCCCGACAACCGCATCACCGTGGCGCATGATGGCCGGGTGACGCTCAACGTTCAGCCGACCGGCGGCGAGGCGCATAAGCGGCTGCGCGCCAAGCTCAAGGACATGCTGTCGTCGATCGACGCGCATCCGCACCTGCTCGAACGCTCGCTGTATCTCGGCAAGGACATCCCGATCGGCGGTACCGCGCACCAAGCGGGGACGCTGCGCTTCGGCACCGACCCGGCGACATCGGTGCTCGACCTCGACTGCCGGGCGCACGAGGTCGATAATCTGTACGTCGTCGATGCGGGGTTCTTCCCGTCGATCGGCGCGGTCAACCCGACGCTGACGATCATTGCGAACGCGCTGCGAGTGGCTGAGCATTTGGCGCAGCGGTTGGGGTGAGGTGCCACGACTCTCAACCGGAATTGACATCCCGGCGAAGGCCGGGAAGCATCAATTCCCGGGTCGAGAGTTGTGGTCCTGGGTCCCGGCCTGCGGAGGGGGGACCCGATGGGT
>JANOOK010000092.1:0-5188 GCA_031421275.1 Sphingomonadaceae bacterium | reverse complement strand
CGCACCGCGCACCGCATGGGCATCCACACCGTCGCGGTCTACTCCGATGCTGACACGTACGCGCTGCACGTCCGCGAGGCCGCTCAAGCTGTGCACATCGGCCCCGCCCCTGCCACCGAGAGCTATCTCGATCCGGCGAAGCTGCTCACGGCAGCGCGGGTCAGCGGGGCGGACGCGGTGCATCCGGGTTACGGCTTTCTATCCGAGAACGCCGAGTTTGCCGATGCGGTGCGCGCGGCCGGGCTGACGTTCGTCGGGCCGCCCGCCGCGGCGATGCGCGCGATGGGGCTGAAAGACGGCGCCAAGGCCGTGATGAAGAAGGCCGGCGTGCCGGTGACGCCCGGCTATCAGGGCGACGACCAGAGCCTCGTCCGGCTCGAGCGCGCGGCGAAGCAGATCGGTTTCCCGCTGCTGATCAAGGCGGTCGCGGGCGGCGGCGGCAAGGGCATGCGCGCGGTCCACGCCATGCCGGAGTTCGCCGAGGCGCTGCTGGCGGCGCAGCGCGAGGCCGGGCGCTCGTTCGGGAATGCCGGGGTGCTGCTCGAAAAACTGATCGCGCGGCCGCGCCACGTCGAGGTGCAGGTGTTCGCCGACGCGCACGGCAACGTCGTTCATTTGTTCGAGCGCGACTGCTCGCTGCAGCGCCGCCACCAGAAAGTTATCGAGGAGGCCCCTGCCCCGGGCCTCAGCGAGCGTCTGCGGCACACGCTGGGGATCGCCGCGTGTGCCGCCGCGACCGCGATCGCCTATGAGGGCGCGGGGACGGTCGAGTTCATCCTCGATCTCGACAACGTCGACGGGGAGGGCGATCCGGCGTTCTACTTCATGGAGATGAACACCCGGCTGCAGGTCGAGCATCCGGTCACCGAGGCGATCACCGGCTATGACCTCGTCGAGTGGCAGATCCGCGTCGCCCGCGGCGAGATGCTGCCGGCGTATCAGCCCGCCATCACCGTCACCGGCCATGCGGTCGAGGCGCGGCTGTATGCCGAGGATGCCGACCACGGCTTCCTGCCCGCCACAGGCACGCTCAGCCGCGTGCGGTTCCCAGCCGGCCCGGGTGTCCGCGTCGACAGCGGCGTCGAGACCGGCAGCGAGGTCACCGTCTTCTACGACCCGATGCTCGCCAAGGTCATCGCGCACGCGCCGACCCGGATCGAGGCGATAGATGCGCTGGTCGGCGCGCTCGACGGCTGCGTCGTCGACGGGGTCAAGACCAACCGCGCCTTCCTCGCCCGCCTGATCGACCTGCCCGCCTTTCGGGCGGGCGAGATCGACACCGGCTTTATCGTCCGCCACGCCGAGGCGCTGGCCCCGACAAGCGAGGTCAGCGACGTCGCGCTGACGATCGCGGCGCTGGCGCTGGTCACTCCCGAACCGGGGCGCTCACCGACAGCTGCGCCGACGATATTCGAGCGGCTCGGCAACTGGCGGCTCAATCTGCCGGCGCTCCGCTACGTTCACCTGTTCCGCCCCGATGGCAGCAAGGCGGCGCTGACGCTGACGCCCGAGCAAGGCCGCTGGCGCATTGCCGGGCTGGAGACGGCCCCGCTCGGCACCGGGCACTGGGCCGATGCGGCACCAGATGCCGTCAGCTTCGTCGCCGACCTCGACGGGCATCAGATCACTGCGGTCGTTATCCTTCGCCCCGACACAGTCGAGGTCCGCCTCGCCGGCCGCGTCGCCGTTCTCGGCCGCCGCGCCGTCGCCGCGGCCGCGCGCGGGCTGGCGAGCGATGCGCAGGTGACTGCGCCGATGCCGGGCCGTGTATTGGCGCTCGACGTCGCGGTCGGGCAGGCCGTCACCGCCGGCGAACGTCTGCTCGTGCTCGAAGCGATGAAGATGGAGCATCGCGTCGTCGCCAAAGTCGCTGGCACCATCGGCGCCGTCCATATCGCCGAGGGCGATCAGGTCGGCGACGGCCGCCTGCTGGTCGAGATCGAAGCCGCGGTGCTCACCGCGGCCAGCCCACCTTCGATCGCCTGACGTGCCGGGTGCGCGGCGCGGGGTCGCGAGCGGAACATTGCGGGCGCTGAACAACTTAGCCGCGATGGATATCGCGCTGTCGTCGACCGCCGTCCGCCGCTCCACCGCGCTCGCGCCGTTACGCATCGGCATCACGCATTTGTGGCGGCATCACCGTCTGTGCAATCTCAGCCGTCCGACGCGCTTCAACGAACTGGTTCAATACCGTAAGCTCCACGACCGCAACCTGCTGTTGCCGACGCTCGCCGACAAGCTGACGGTCAAGCCCTATGTCGCCGACCGGCTCGGCCCCGAGTGGGTGATCCCGACGCTGTGGCACGGCACCGAACTGCCTGATACACCGCTGTGGCCGCACGCCTTCGTCGTCAAGTCGCGCCACGGCTGCAACCAGACCGCCTTTGTTCGTTTCCCCACCGACAGTTGGCATCAGGTGCAGCGCCGGTCGCGGCGCTGGATGCGTCGCGACTACGGTTTCTGGCTAGATGAGTGGCTCTACACGCATATCCCGCGTGGCCTCCTTGTCGAGCCGTTCGTCGGTACGGCAGACACGCTGCCGATCGACTATAAGCTGTTCGTCTTCCACGGTCGCGTCGAATTCATTCAGGTGCATTTGCAGCGGGAAACCCGCCACCGCTGGATCGTTTTCGACCGCGGCTGGCACCGTGTTTCATCGCCCACCGCCGACCCTGACCCGCCGCGGCCCCATTCGCTCTCTGCACTGATAGACGCCGCCGAGACGCTCGGCCGCGACTTCGACTTTGTCCGTGTCGACATGTATGAAGTCAACCTGCGGCCGCTGTTCGGCGAGATGACCTTTTACCCGGGATCTGGTCTCGGTCGTTTCGACCCTGTATCGCTCGATACGAGAATGGGGGCTTGCTGGCTGCGGAGGGGATTAGCCTAGGCTCAATGCAACGTCGTTTGGTAGTTTCCGCGGTTGTTGATTTTGGCATATAGGTCGTCCCTCCCTCCCGCCGAAAGTCCTGCATGCTCTCTTCGCTCCGCTTCGATCACGGTGACATCATCGATATGTTGCGCGATAGCGTCCGCGCTTTTGCCGCCGCGGAGATTGCGCCGCGCGCGGCCGAGATCGATGCGGATAACAAGTTTCCGCGCGACCTGTGGACCAAGCTCGGTGATCTCGGGCTGCACGGCATCACTGTACCCGAGAGCGACGGCGGTGCCGGGCTCGGCTATCTTGCGCACGTCGTCGCGGTCGAGGAGATCAGCCGGGCCTCCGCCAGCGTCGGCCTGAGCTACGGCGCGCATTCGAACCTGTGCATCAACCAGATCGCCCGCTGGGGTACGCCTGACCAGAAGGCGCGCTATCTGCCCAAGCTGATCAGCGGCGAGCACCTCGGCAGCCTCGCGATGTCCGAAAGCGGCTCGGGCTCGGATGTCGTCTCGATGCGACTGCGCGCCGACAAGCGCAACGACCGGTACATCCTCAACGGCTCGAAATTCTGGATCACCAACGGTCCGGGGGCCGATACCTTGGTGGTGTACGGCAAGACCGACGCCGCGGCGGGGGCGCGTGGCATCACCGCCTTCCTGATCGAGCGCGGCATGGCGGGGTTCAAGGCGGCGCAGAAGCTCGACAAGCTCGGCATGCGCGGCTCGGACACCTGCGAGCTGGTGTTCGAGGATTGCGAAGTGCCGTTCGAGAACGTCCTCGGCGAGGAGGGCCGCGGCGTTCAGGTGCTGATGTCGGGGCTCGATTATGAGCGTGTCGTGCTGGCGGGCGGCCCGCTCGGCATCATGGCGGCGTGCCTCGACGTCGTCGTGCCGTATGTCCACGACCGCAAGCAATTCGGCCAGGCGATCGGCGAGTTCCAGCTGATGCAGGGCAAGCTCGCCGACATGTACGTCGCGCGCTCGACCAGCCAGGCCTACACCTACGCGGTCGCGCAGGCCTGTGACCGTGGCGAGACCAGCCGCAAGGACGCCGCGGGGTGCATCCTCTACACCGCCGAAAAGGCCACCTGGATGGCGCTCGAAGCGATCCAGGCGCTGGGCGGCAACGGCTACATCAACGATTATTCGACCGGACGGCTGTTACGCGATGCCAAGCTGTACGAGATCGGTGCGGGAACCAGCGAGATCCGCCGCTACCTGATCGGACGCGAGATGTTCGAAGAGGCGGCTTGAAGCCTTCTCGCCGTCATTCCCGCGAACGCGGGAATCCATGACCACCATCTGTGGAGGTTGAGCTCATGGGTTCCCGCGTTCGCCGGAATGACGGAGGGGAGGACTCATGCACCCGCGGGCGGGTCGGCGATCATCGCGGTGAAGCTCGCTTCGGCGACGGTCCTGCCGTTGACGACGGCGCGCCCGCTGAACTTGCAGACGGTGGCGCGGCGCTGCGTGAAGGTGACGTGCAGTTCCATCAGGCAGCCGGGCTCGACGGGGGCGCGGAATTTGGCGCTGTCGATCGCCATGAAATAGACGAGCTTGCCGGTGCCCGCCAGGCCGAAGCTGCGGATCGCCAGCACCCCGGCGGTTTGCGCCAGCGCCTCGACGATCAGCACGCCGGGCATGATCGGGCGGCCGGGGAAGTGCCCGGCGAAGAACGGCTCGTTGATCGTCACCGCCTTGATGCCGCGGGCCGACACGTCGAGGACGATGTCCTCGACCCGGTCGACCAGCAGCATCGGAAAGCGGTGCGGGATGAGCGCCATCACCGCCTGAACGTCGGCCGTACTGGCCGACGTTCCGGCGGTCGCGCTCACCGCGCGCCGGCGGGAGCGGTCGTCGAAACGCGCGGTAGCGACTTATCGAGGCGAGCGATGACATCGGTCGTAACGTCGAGCGCCGAGGTATGCTGCAGTGTCGCGCCTTCGGCGAGGACGATCGACGCGCCGCGCTCGCGCATGATCGTCGAAATGATCGGCTGCGCGCCGTCGTTGAGCTGCTTGATCACATATTGGCGGCTTGCCTGAAAGTCGCGCTGGCTGTTGTTGAGATCGTTTTCCGCCTTCTGCTGGCGGGTTTGAAAGTCGCGAACCTTCGCCTGGAAGGCGGTGATCACGGCCGGTGCCGCTGCGGGTGCGGGCGCAGTCTTTTGCAAGGTCGCCTGCTCGCTGCCGAACTGCGTCTGCAGCGACGCGACCCGCGCCTGCAGCGCGTCAGCTTTGGTTTTGAGGTCGGTCGCGGCGACCTTGCCGGCCGCCGAGGTGTTGATCACTTTATCCATGTCGACGAG
>JANOOK010000091.1:0-1788 GCA_031421275.1 Sphingomonadaceae bacterium | reverse complement strand
GGACGAGCTCACTGCCGCGCCGCCCGCCGCTCCGCCCACCACGCCAGCCGCTCGGCAATGCGTTTCTCCTGCCCCCGTTCGGTCGGCGTGTAGAACGTCTGCCCAGTCATTTCGGCGGGCCAGTAGTTCGCGCCCGAGAAGCCGTCTTCGACGTCGTGATCATAAGCGTAGTCCTTACCGTAGCCGAGCGTCTTCATCAGCTTCGTCGGCGCGTTCAGGATGTTGGGCGGCGGGCTGAGCGAGCCGGTCTCCTTCGCGCTGCGCCACGCCGCTTTCTGCGCCATGTACGCCGCGTTCGATTTGGGCGCGGTCGCGAGGTACAGGCAGGCGTGCGCGATCGCGAGTTCGCCCTCGGGTGAACCGAGGAAGTCGTAGGCATCTTTCGCCGCGAGCGTCACTGTCAGCGCGTTCGAGTCGGCGAGCCCGATGTCCTCGCTGGCGAAACGTACCAGCCGCCGCAAAACGTAAAGCGGCTCCTCGCCAGCGGTCAGCATTCGCGCCAGATAATAGAGTGCCGCGTCGGGGTCCGAACCGCGCAGGCTCTTGTGCAGCGCCGAGATCAGCCCGTAGTGGCCCTCGCGGTCCTTGTCATAGACCGCGACGGGGCGGTGGAGCAGGTCGCGCAGGCCCTCGGGCGCGAGCGGCACGTCGAGCTGTATCGAGAACAGCGTCTCGGCTTGGTTCAGCAGGAAACGCCCATCGCCGTCGGCCGACGCGATCAGCGCTTCGCGTGCCTCAGGCGTCAGCGGCAGCGTGCGCCCGACCCGCTGTTCGGCGCGCGCCAGCAGCGTTTCGAGCGCCGCCGCATCGAGTCGCCGGATGATCAGCACCTGCGCCCGGCTGAGCAGCGCGGCGTTGAGCTCGAAGCTCGGGTTTTCGGTGGTCGCGCCGACGAGGATTACCGTGCCGTCCTCGACGACGCCGAGGAAGCCGTCCTGCTGGGCGCGATTGAAGCGGTGGATCTCGTCGACGAACAGCAAGGTCTGCTGCCCGATTCGCGCCGCCGCCCGCGCCTCGACGAACAGCTTCTTGAGGTCGGCGACGCCCGAGAACACCGCCGAGACGCCGACGAAGCGCAGGCCGACCGCCGCCGCCAGCAGCCGCGCGATCGTGGTCTTGCCGGTGCCGGGCGGCCCCCACAGGATCAGCGACGCCAGCTTGCCGGCAGCGACCATCCGCCCGATCGCGCCCGCCGGCCCGGTCAGATGCTCCTGCCCGACCACTTCGGCGAGCGTCGCCGGGCGCAGCGCTTCGGCCAGCGGCGGCGCTGCGGTGGTATCGGGGAACAGATCGGTCATCGCCCTGCCTTAAACGCCGGGTGGCGCGGTGCAAGCGGTTCGGCCGCCGGCCGCGTCAACGAAAATCAGGGCGAACCCGGATCGGCTCCGGCGCGTTGTGACCGGACCATTCCACGGAAGGATCGATCATGGCTCAGATGCTAACGCGTTTCACGATCACCGAAGACGGTGAAAACTACCTGCTGACGATCGAGGACGATGGCGGCGAGACGCTCGAATTGAGTGCCACTTACGAGCAGCTCGATGTTATCGCCGAGGCGCTGATCGAGCATCTCGATGCCGATGAGGATGAGCTCGAGGTCGACGATGATGAAGAGCTTGAAGGGGTGGACAAGAAGTCGGCGTAAGCTGCTGCTGAACTAATGTTCAGACGCAAACGGCCGCGCTGCAGGGCGCGGCCGTTTTTTTCGTGTGCGGCTATCGGCTGATGATGGCTTGCTGCAAAGGTCACCCTCAAGTTGCATAGTGTCATCCCGGCCTTCGCCGGGAT
>JANOOK010000090.1:0-6198 GCA_031421275.1 Sphingomonadaceae bacterium | reverse complement strand
CCGGACTTCAGGTCCTTCAGCGCGTCGAAATCCATCGGGCTGTCGATGATCTGATCGGCCGGCACCAGCGGCACCGACGAGCCGCCGGGGATGACGCACAGCAGATTGTCGAAGTCTCCCCGATACGTGGCACCGCGGATGCCGCCGCAATGCGTCTCGATCAGCTCGCGGAACGGCACCGACATCGCCTCCTCGACGACGCAGGGGCGGTTCACATGGCCGCTGATCTGGAACAGCTTGGTGCCTTCGTTCTTCGGGCGGCCGATGCCGGCGAACCACGCCGCGCCGCGCCGCAGGATCGTCGGCGCGACCGCGATCGACTCGACATTGTTGACCGTCGTCGGGTTGCCGTACAGCCCGGCCCCGGCGGGGAACGGCGGCTTCAGGCGCGGCAGGCCCTTCTTGCCCTCGAGCGATTCGAGCATCGCCGTTTCCTCGCCGACGATATACGCGCCCGCGCCGCGATGGACGATGACGTCGAAGTCATAGCCCGAGCCGCAGGCGTTCCTGCCGACCAGCCCGGCCGCATAGGCCTCGGCGACGGCGGCGAACAGCACCTCTGCCTCGCGGACATACTCACCGCGGATGTAGATGTAGGCGGCGGACGCGCGCATCGCGAAGCCGGCGAGCAGCGCGCCCTCGATCAGCTTGTGCGGATCGTGGCGGATGATCTCGCGGTCCTTGCAGCTGCCGGGCTCGGACTCGTCGGCGTTGACGACGAGGTAGCTCGGGCGGCCGGGCTTGGGTTCCTTGGGCATGAAGCTCCACTTCATGCCGGTCGGGAACCCCGCCCCGCCGCGCCCGCGCAGGCCGCTCGCCTTGATCACGTCGATGATCGCATCGGGGCCACCGGCCATCAGCGCTGCGGTATCGGCCCAGTCGCCGCGTTGGCGCGCGGCTTCGAGGTGCCACGACTGGAAGCCGTAGAGGTTGGTGAAGATACGGTCCTTGTCAGCGAGCATGGTCGCGGTCCTTTCTGGCCTTCTGACGCTGCGCTGCACCGAGGGCGATGACTGCACCCCCAAGGATGATCCAGAGCGTCATACCGCGGTGCCCGAGCCCCGTCATAAATGCCGCGACGACAACAATGCCGAGGCCAATGACGATCAGGCCATTCTTACGAAGGAAGTCTATCACCACTCTCCCCTGTAATCGTGGTTCGCACCGACCATCTCCAGCAACGTCGTCGGCCCGCCCTCTGGGCAACTCGCCGTCCGGCCGATCGCCGAGCCCGGCTTCGGCGTCTCACCGCGGGCGAGCGCGTCCAAGATCGCGGTCATGCTATCATAGGTCAGGTCTTCGTAGTTATCGTCGTTGATCTGCACCATCGGCGCATTGGCGCAGGCCCCGAGGCACTCCACCTCGGCGAGCGTAAACAGCCCGTCGGCGGTGGTGCCGCCCTTGATCAGGCCCTTATCCTTGCATGCCTTCAGCAGGTCGTCCGAGCCGCGCAGCTGGCACGGCGTCGTGCCGCAGACCTGCACCAGATAGCGCCCGATGGGTTTGAGATTGTACATCGTGTAGAAGCTCGCGACCTCGTACGCCCGCATGTACGGCATGCCGATCGCCGCCGCGACATACTCGATCACCGGCACCGGCAGCCACGCACTGCCGGTCTGCGCGCGCATCTGCTGCTGCGCCAGCCAGAGCAGCGGCATGACGGCGGAATGCGGGCGCGCCTCCGGATAGCGCGCGAGGATGCGCGGCACCTCGGCGGCGTTGTCGGGCGTCCACGCGAAGTCGCTGAACTCGCGCTGGCGCGGGGCAGCGGCGTGAGCTTCGCGGGTGGTGTTGTAGGTACCGGTGGTCATGCAAGGTCGCCGTGGTATCGCCGATGAGCAAGCCGTCGAGCCCAGCGAACAGCGTAATATCCGGGTACCGACCACAGGAGAACCGGAACAAGCGATAGTGCAATCAGATGAACAAGGTTCGGATAATCGGGGTCGATCACAGACAACTCAAAAAACGACATCCAACCGTACAGAACTAAGAGCGAGAATAGCATTGCGACGACAAAATACGCTGCTCCCGCGAACAACATGAAGCACTGCATCAAGGCAGCGGTCAAATTCACCGGTCCACCTCGCCGAACACGATATCCAGCGACCCCAGCACCGCTGGCGCATCCGCCAACATATGGCCCTTGCACAGGAAGTCCATCGCCTGCAGGTGCGCCATGCCGGTGGCGCGGATGTGGCAGCGATAGGGTTTGTTGGTGCCGTCGGCGACCATGTAGATGCCGAACTCGCCCTTGGGACTTTCGGTGGCGACATAGACTTCGCCGGCGGGGACGTGGAAGCCCTCGGTGTAGAGCTTGCAGTGGTGGATCAGGGCCTCCATCGAGCGCTTCATCTCGGTGCGCTTGGGCGGCACGACCTTGCGGTCAATGCTGGCGAACGCGCCGTCGGGCATCTCGGCGCAGCATTGCCGGATGATGCGGATTGACTGACGCATCTCCTCCATGCGGACCATGAAGCGGTCGTAGCAGTCGCCGTTGTGGCCGACGATGACGTCGAAATCCATGCGGTCATAGACTTCGTACGGCTGCGCCTTGCGCAGGTCCCACGCCACCCCGCTGGCGCGGATACACGGCCCGGTGAAGCCCCAGGCGATCGCGTCCTTCGCCGAGATCACGCCGATGTCGACGTTGCGCTGCTTGAAGATGCGGTTGTCCGCGACCAGTCCCTGCATATCGTCGAGCGTCTTCAGATACTGGTCGGACCACGCGACGATGTCCTCCAGCAGCCCGCCGGGCAGGTCGGCATGGACGCCGCCGGGGCGGAAATAATTGGCGTGATAACGCGCGCCCGAGACGCGCTCATAGAAGCCGAGCAGCTTCTCGCGCTCCTCGAACAGCCACAGGATCGGCGTCATCGCGCCGACGTCCATCGCGTGCGTGGTGACGTTCAGGATGTGGTTGAGGACGCGCGTGATCTCGGCGAACAGCACACGGATATATTGCGCCCGCAGCGGCACCTCGATGCCCGCGAGCTTCTCGATCGCCAGCACATAGCTGTGCTCCATGCACATCGGGCTGACGTAATCGAGCCGGTCCATGTACGGCAGCGCCTGCATGTACGTCTTGTATTCGCACAACTTTTCGGTGCCGCGGTGGAGCAGGCCGATGTGCGGATCGCAGCGCTCGATGACCTCGCCGTCCATCTCCATCACCAGCCGCAGCACGCCGTGCGCGGCGGGGTGCTGCGGGCCGAAATTGATCATGTAGTTCTGGATGCCGGGCTCGGTCGGATCGCTGTCGAGCGTCATCGACATCGGCGTGGGGCCGGGCGATGCTGGCGTCGGCCGCGCAAATTTGTCCGGGACCTGCGCGGACAGCTCGTCCCGGCTCGGCTTCGGCTGCAGTTCGTCAAGCATTCTTCACCGCCTTCTCGTCGCCGGGCAGCACATAATCGGTGCCCTCCCACGGACTGAGGAAATCGAAGTTGCGGAAATCCTGCGCCAGCTTGACCGGCTCGTACTGAACGCGCTTGTGCTCCTCGGAGTACCGCAGCTCGACATAGCCGGTGAGCGGGAAGTCCTTGCGGAACGGGTGGCCCTGGAAGCCATAATCGGTGAGGATGCGGCGCAGATCGGGGTTGCCCTCGAACAGCACGCCGTAGGTGTCCCACGCCTCGCGCTCGAGCCAGCCGGCGTTGGGGTAGATGCCGGTCAGCGACGCCACCGGGCTTTCGCCGTCGGTGTGCAGCTTGACCCGGATGCGGCGGTTCTGCTGCAGTGACAGCATATGATAGTTCACATCGAAGCGCTCGGGCCGCTCGGGGTAATCCGCGCCGCACAGGTCGACGAGCTGGTTGAACTGCAGCTCGGGCGCATCGCGCAAGCCGGTGATCACGTCGAGCAGTGCGTCGCGCTGGATCAGCACCGTCAGCTCGCCCGCATGGTCGACGATGTCGAGCACCGCCGCCCCGAACAGCGCCCGGACGCGCTCGGCCATGTCGCCGTCGGGCTTGGTCTGCGGCCAGTGCGGCGTGGTCAGGCGGACCGAGGTCGCGTCCGGCGTCGTCGACAGCGCGGCGGTCACGGGCTCGCTCATCGCTCGAAGCTCCCGACGCGGCGGATCTTCCGCTGTAGCGCGAGCACCCCATATAACAGCGCCTCGGCGGTCGGCGGGCAGCCCGGCACGTAGATGTCGACCGGCACGATGCGGTCGCAGCCGCGCACGACGCTGTAGCTATAATGGTAATAGCCGCCGCCATTGGCGCAGCTGCCCATCGAGATGACATAGCGCGGCTCGGGCATCTGGTCGTAGACGCGGCGCAGCGCCGGGGCCATCTTGTTGCAGAGCGTACCCGCGACGATCATCACGTCGGACTGGCGCGGGGACGCGCGCGGCGCGAAGCCGTAGCGCTCGGCGTCATAGCGCGGCATCGAGGTGTGCATCATCTCGACCGCGCAGCACGCCAGCCCGAAGGTCATCCACCACATCGAGCCGGTGCGGGCCCAGTTGAACAGCTCCTCAGTCGTGGTGGTCAGATAGCCCTTGTTGCTGACTTCCTTGTCGATGTCGGTCAGGAAGCCGTCGCGCAGGTTCGCGGGCAGCGTCAGCGCCGACGCCTGATTATCGCCGAGCGCGCGCGACTGCTGCTCTTCGGTGAGGATTACTCCCAATCGAGTGCTCCCTTCTTCCATTCATAGACGAAACCGATGGCGAGGATGCCGAGGAACACCATCATCGACACCCAGCCGAACACGCCCGTCCAGTGTAACGACACCGCCCATGGAAACAGAAACGCCACCTCGAGATCGAAGATGATGAACAGGATTGACACGAGATAAAAGCGCACGTCGAACTGCTGCCGGCTGTCGGTGAATGCCGGGAAGCCGCTCTCATATTCCGACAGCTTGGCGACATCGGGCTTCGACGTGCCGGTCAGCTTCGACACCAGTACCGGCGCACCGACGAAGATCACCGAAAACGCGATGCCGACGGCGATGAACAGCAGGATCGGCAGGTACTGATAAGCGACGGCAGGCATGGGTGCGGGAGCCTTTGCGGATGCGAGTGATCTAGGCTTGAGGGGGTGGAGGTGCAAGCTTGGTGCGGTGCGGCATTGCGCACGCCCTCACCCACGAGGACCGTATCAGCTTGTATGTTGTCACCCCGGTTAGACATTGTCACCCCGGCGACGGCGGGGGCCCATGAACTCCAATCGTTTGAGATCATGGGCCCCGGCCTTCGCCGGGGTGACAATCACGATTTACGTTGGGCTTAACCCGCTACCGCAGCGCTCCCGCCACCAGCTTGTGCAGCTTCGAGTGGACCTGGTCATTCGCCGCGACGATCTCCGCCCGCTCGACCGGCTTGTCGCCGCCCCGGAAGTCCGTCACAAACCCGCCCGCCTCGCGGACCAGCAGGATGCCCGCTGCGACATCCCATGAATTGAGATGGCTCTCGAAATAGCCGTCGTAACGCCCCGCCGCGACCCACGCCAGATCGAGCGCCGCCGCGCCGAAGCGCCGGATGCCCGCCACCTGCGGCATGATGCTCGACAGCAGCTTCTCGAACTGCGCCGCGTCGCCGTGGCCGTTGAAGGGGATACCGGTGGCGAACACGCAGTCGGGCAGCTCCTTGCGCACCGACACCCGTAGCCGGCGGTCCTGCAGCCACGCGCCCTTGCCCTTCTCGGCCCAGAAGCTTTCGTCGGTCAGCGGCTGATAGACCAGCCCCGCGACGATCTCGCCGTGCACCTCGGCGGCGATCGAGATGGCGAAGTGCGGGATGCCGTGCAGGAAGTTGGTGGTGCCGTCCAATGGATCGACAATCCACCGCGCCTGCTCGTTCGTGCCCTTGGTCTCGCCCGCCTCCTCCATCAGCAAGCCCCAGTCGGGGCGCGCATGCGTCAGGATCTCGCGGATCGTCGCCTCGGCGGCGCGGTCGGCATTCGAGACGAAATCCGATACGCCTTTGCGCGACACCTGCAGCGCCTCGACCTCGTTGAAGTCGCGGCGCAGGCGCGGTGCGGCCTTGCGCGCGGCCTTTTCCATGATGGTGATCAGCGCGGAGTGGAGCGGCATCGAAGAACTTACTTTCTAGCTCCCCTCCCTTTTCAGGGGAGGGGTTGGGGGTGGGGCTTGCGACCGGGTGACAGTCGTTGCTCGATCGGAGAGCCCCCCCCCCCCCCCCCCCCCCGCAAGCGGGGGGGGGGCAGTGACAATGGCGAAACCCCCCCCCCCAAA
>JANOOK010000089.1:0-41395 GCA_031421275.1 Sphingomonadaceae bacterium | reverse complement strand
ATGATGAAGAGCTTGAAGGGGTGGACAAGAAGTCGGCGTAAGCTGCTGCTGAACTAATGTTCAGACGCAAACGGCCGCGCTGCAGGGCGCGGCTGTTTTTTTCGTGTGCGGCTATCGGCTGATGATGGCTTGCTGCAAAGGTCACCCTCAAGTTGCATAGTGTCATCCCGGCCTTCGCCGGGATGACACTATCTAAATACAGTCAGCCCGAGCTGAGTCGATCGAGCCGGCGCAGACCTCTGATAAGCCTACGCCTCGACAGGTGCCGCCGGCGCGTCCGCCATTTCGGTCGGCAGCGTGCCAGGTTCGGCATTCGGGTCGAACGCTTCGGTGAAGCCCGCGCCGTCGCGTTCGAACATGTCCATGCTGACGTCGACGCCCTTGGCCTGCAGTTCGGCCTCTTCGGGCGAGCGCGCGATGTTGACCTTGATCATCACCACGACCTCGGGGTGCAACGCGACCTTGACGTCGTAGAGGCCAAGCGCCTTGATCGGACGGTCGAGCACGACCTGGTTGCGGCCGACCTTGGCACCGTCCTCGGTCAACGCCTCGGCGAGATCGCGTGCGGCGACCGAGCCGTAAAGCTGACCGGTGTTCGATGCCTGGCGGATCAGCGTGATCGACTTGCCGTCGATGCCTGCCGAATCGGCCTTGGCGACATCGCGGCGGCCGGCATTGTCGGCCTCGATCTGCGCGCGGTTGGCTTCGAAGCGCTTGCGATTGGCCTCCGACGCCCGCAGTGCCTTGTGGCGTGGCAGCAGGAAGTTGCGCGCGAAGCCGGGCTTGACGTTGACGACGTCGCCGATGTTGCCGAGCTTGTCGACGCGCTCGAGCAGGATCACATCCATCTCGTCGGCTCCTTATTTCACGAGGAACGGCAGCAGGCCGATATGGCGGGCGCGCTTGATCGCCTGCGCCAGTTCGCGCTGCTTTTTGCCGGAAACGGCGGTGATGCGGCTCGGCACGATCTTGCCGCGCTCGGAGACGAAGCCCTGCAGCAGGCGCACGTCCTTATAGTCGATGACGGGTGCATTCGGTCCCGAGAACGGGCAGCTCTTGCGGCGGCGGAAAAATGGACGTCCCATGATCTAGATCCCTCAGGCCGGGCGCGGACGGAAGCCGCCGCCGCGATCGTTACCGCCAAAGCCGCCGCCGGGGCGGTCGCCGCCGCGCGGCCGGTCGCCACGATCGCCGCCGCGGTCGCCGCGGTCACGGTCCGGACGGTCGCCGCGCGGGCGGTCACGATCGCCGCCGGAGCGCTCGCCGTCGCGCTCGCGGCTCTCGTTCCTCCGCATCATCGCCGACGGGCCTTCCTCGAGCGTGTCGACGCGGACCGTCATGAAGCGCAGGATGTCCTCGGACAGCCCGACCTGACGCTCGAGCTCGGTGATCGCCGCGGGCGGCGCATCGAGGTTGAACATCACGTAATGCGCCTTGCGGTTCTTGTTGATCCGGTAGGCGAGGCTGCGCAGTCCCCAATACTCATTCTTGGCGACGCGGCCGTCGTGATCGGTAATGATCTTGGTGAAGGCCTCGCTCAGCGCATCGACCTGGGCCGTGGCCAGGTCCTGACGCGCGAGAAAGACATGCTCGTAATGCGGCATGCAGTTCAGCTCCCATGTGCCGATCGTTGACTGCGGACAATCCGCAGCCCCTCCGGCTGGCGTAAACGACAAACGGCCGGGTTGCCCCGGCCGTGATCGGTACGGCGCTATGACGGAACGCCGTGTAAAGTGCAAGCGCCTAGCTGTGCGTCGATGCGTAGAGTTGCCACAGCTGGGCGATGTCCTTCATGCCGCTGGTGTCCGGGACGGCGGCAAACGTCGCCTTGGCGGCACTCGACGAGCCGCCCTTGACTTGGGCAATGCCCTCGAAGACGCGGGCGCTGTCGGCGTCGCTGCCACCCGCTGCAACCGCCTTGCCGTAAGCCGCCGCCGCCGCCGGATACTGACCGAGCCCCAGATACGCGCCGCCGGCCTGTGCCGCGGTTGCCGGATTGGCCGCCAACTTCGGAGCCTGCGCGCCGGCTGCTGCCGAGCGTTGCGCCGCTGCCTGCGCCAGCTTGGCCGTCATCGGATCGCTGGTGATGCTGCCGCCCGCCTGGGTCAGCACCGTCTGCGCGACGCCGGGCTGGTTGTTGACGATCGCCAGCTTGGCGAACTCCTGATAATCCTCGGGGCGGCTGATGTTGTTGGTCGTCGCCATCAGGTGGAATAGCGCCAGCTTCGCCTGCGGGCTCATCTGGTTCTTCTGCTGCTCGACGAGCAGCGTCTTCCAGCGCGCCGGGCTCGAATCGACCCGCACCAGCTTTTCGGTGGTGGCGAGATAGGCCTTCTTGTCGCCCGCCTTATACTGCGCCCCGGCGAGGTTCTCGAGGAAGATCGGCTTCGCCCCGTTCGAGGCGATCAGCTTGTTATAGGCGGTGACCGCCTCCTGATAATGGCCCTGCTTGACCGCGGCTTGCGCAATCAGGATCTGCATGTCCTCGCCACCGGCCTTGCGGGCCAGGTCGATCGCCTTGCCGTAGTTGCCCGCCTGATAGTACAGCGCGGCAAGCTGCTTCGGCGGCGCGCCAATGCTCTCCATCTCGGCTGCGGCTTTCCCGTACTGGCCAGCGCGATTGTAGATATAGCCGGCCATCTGCGCGACCTTGCTGCGCTCCTCGGAGGTCTTCGCCGCGGCTTTCGCCTGGCCGATCGCGGCGAGCGCCGCCGAGGTATTGCCCGACTTCGCGGCGTTGGCGGCTGCCTGCAGCGGCTTGCCGACCGCGGGTGACAACCCCGCTTGCGCCGGCGTGCTGAGGGCAGCAGCGACGCTCAATGCAGCGACGAGCCCGGCGCGTGATCCAAACGTCATGACATTCCTTTTTGTGCTGCGTCCCGACGGACGTCATCTTACTTCCAGCGATATAGCTGACACCTTAACGCTCATATCCGTTCAGGGGTTCTTCGCAAACATTATACGCGCGCGGCGCACGGCAAGTTGCCAGTTTAGCGGCAGGCGCTTAGGGGCGCGAGGTCAATCGACTGCAGCAGGACTTCACATTGAGCCGAGCTTTCATTTTCCCCGGGCAGGGCAGCCAGGTGTCCGGCATGGGTCAGGCGCTCGCGCTCGCCAGTCCGGCAGCGCGCGCGGTGTTCGAGGAGGTCGACGAAGCGATTGGCGAGCGGCTGTCGAAGCTGATGTGGAGCGAGGATCAAGCGACGCTGATGCTTACCGAGAACGCGCAACCGGCGATCATGGCGGTGTCGATCGCGGCGTTGCGCGTGCTCGAGGCGGACGGGATACGGGTGGCCGACAAAGCGATCTTCGTCGCCGGGCACAGCCTGGGCGAGTATAGCGCGCTTTGCGCGGCGGGAGCGCTGACGCTGGCCGATACCGCACGGCTGCTGCGACGGCGCGGCCAAGCGATGCAGTCCGCCGTGCCGGTCGGCACCGGTGCGATGGCGGCGATCCTCGGGCTCGGTCTGGACGGCTGCATCGCTGCCGCAGCCGAAGCTGCAGAAGACGAGGTCTGTGTCGTCGCCAACGACAATGCGCCGGGGCAAGTGGTGATCTCGGGCCATGTCGCCGCGGTGACAAGGGCCATCGAGCTGGCCAAATTGCGCGGTGCCAAACGCGGCATGCTGCTCAACGTCAGCGCGCCATTTCACTGCGCGCTGATGCGGCCCGCGGCCGACGCGATGAGCGAGGCGTTAGCCGCAGTAGCGCTGGCGTCGACTTATGTCGCGCTGATGGCGAACGTCACCGCCGCTCCCGTCGCCGATGCCGCGACGATCCGGCGGCTCCTCGTCGAACAGGTCACGGGCATGGTGCGCTGGCGCGAAAGCGTGCTCGCCATGGTCGAAGCCGGCGTCAGCGATTTCGTCGAGCTCGGCGGCAAAGTGCTTGGCCCGATGATCAAGCGCATAACCCCTGATGCGGCGATGGTGAGCGCCGCCGACATGGCGGGTATCGAGGCGGCAGCGAAGAGTTTGTAGGAAGCGAAGATGTTCGACCTCACTGGAATGACGGCGCTGGTGACCGGCGCGAGCGGCGGTATCGGCGCGGCGATTGCGCGCGCGCTGGTGGCGCAAGGCGCGCGCGCGGCGCTGTCCGGGACGCGGACCGAGCCGCTCGATGCACTCGCTGCCGAACTGCCGGGTTCCGTCGTGCTGCCGTGCGACCTGAGCGATGTCGCCGCGGTCGATGCGCTGGTCCCGCAAGCCGTCGAAGCACTCGGCCGCCTCGATATCCTCGTCAACAACGCCGGGGTGACCCGTGACAACCTCGCGATCCGAATGAAGGATGCCGAGTGGGACATCGTCCTGCGGGTCAACCTCGAGGCCGCGTTCCGGCTGGCGCGGGCGGCCTGCAAGCCGATGATGAAGGCGCGCTTCGGGCGGATTATCTCGATCACCTCGATCGTCGGTGTCACCGGCAACCCGGGGCAGGTCAATTACGCCGCGTCGAAGGCCGGACTGATCGGCATGTCGAAGGCGCTGGCGCAGGAAGTCGCCAGCCGCGGCATCACCGTCAACTGCGTCGCACCGGGGTTCATCGGCTCGGTGATGACCGATGCGCTGCCCGAAACGCAACGGGCCACGCTCACCACGCGTATCCCGGCGGGCAAGCTGGGCGAGGCAGCCGACGTTGCCGCCGGCGTCATTTATCTGGCATCGCGCGAAGCGGCGTATGTGACCGGGCAGACTCTGCACATCAACGGCGGCATGGCGATGATCTGATACCGTGACGTCGTTACCAGCAACCTTGCGCCCCTTGTCACATGCGGCGGGCGCGGCTATCGCCGTCTCGGAATCAAGACCTCAGGAAGGCTGAACATGACCGACGTTGCCGAGCGCGTTAAGAAGATCGTTGTCGAACATCTCGGCGTCGAAGCCGACAAGGTCACCGAAGACGCGAGCTTCATCGACGACCTCGGTGCCGACAGCCTCGACACCGTCGAGCTGGTGATGGCGTTCGAGGAGGAGTTCGGCGTCGAAATCCCCGACGATGCGGCCGAAAAGATCCTGACCGTCAAGGACGCGATCGGCTTCATCGAGACTCATCACGCCGGCTAGTCCGGAGGCTGGGATCATCTTGGGTCAGCACATCGCCAACGGCTCTCTGCAGGTGCAGGGAGCCGTTTGCAGTTGGGCAACCCGACTGGGGAGAAGACTTGCATGCGCCGCGTCGTAATCACCGGAGTCGGCATGGTGACGTCGCTCGGCGCCGCGGTCGAGACCGTCTGGGCGAACATCTTGGCGTCGAAGTCGGGCGCGGGGCCGATCACCATCTTCGATCCGACCGATTATGCCTGCCGGATCGCGATGGAGGTGCGCCACGGCGACGGCAGCGGCAACACCTTCAACATGGCGACGCGCATCGACCACAAGGTCCAGCGCCAGGTCGATCCGTTCATCATCTTCGGCATCGATGCCGCGGGCCAGGCGCTCGAGGACGCCGGGCTGACGGATATGACCGAGGCCGAACGCTTTCGCGCCGGGACGATGATCGGTTCGGGAATCGGTGGGCTGCCGGGGATCGAGAAAGAGTCGATCGTCCTCCACGAGAAAGGCCCGCGCCGGGTCAGTCCGCACTTCGTGCACGGCCGCCTGATCAATCTCATTTCGGGCCAGGTCAGCATCAAATACGGCCTGATGGGCCCCAATCATGCGGTGGTCACCGCCTGCTCGACGGGCGCGCATGCGATCGGCGATGCGGCGCGGCTGATCGCGCTCGACGACGCCGATGTGATGGTCGCAGGCGGCAGCGAGGGCGCGATCTGCCCGCTGGGCATTGCCGGCTTCGCCCAGGCCCGCGCACTGTCGACCGGATTTAACGACACCCCCGAGCGGGCCAGCCGGCCGTACGACGTCGACCGCGACGGCTTCGTCATGGGTGAGGGCGCCGGCATCGTCGTGCTCGAGGAGTATGAGCGGGCGAAGGCGCGCGGCGCGAAGATCTACGCCGAGGTCATCGGCTACGGACTGACCGGCGATGCCTATCACGTCACCGCGCCGCATCCCGACGGCTCGGGCGCGTTCCGTTCGATGGAGATGGCGCTGCGCAAGGCCGGGCTGAACCCGTCCGACATCGATTACATCAACGCGCACGGCACCTCGACGCCGATGGGCGACGAACTCGAGCTGGGCGCGGTTCGCCGGCTGTTCGGCAGCGCCATCGACACATTGTCGATGTCGTCGACCAAGTCCGCGACCGGGCATCTGCTGGGCGGGGCAGGGGCGGTCGAGAGCATTTTCTGCGCGCTCGCCATCCGTGACCAGATCGTGCCGCCGACGCTCAATCTCGACCATCCGTCGCCGGGCTGCGCCGGGGTCGACCTCGTTCCGCACGTCCCCAAGCGCCGCAAGGTCAAGGCGGTGGTCAACAACAGCTTCGGCTTCGGCGGGACCAACGCGACGCTCGTGTTCCGCGCGGTCTAGGCGTGAGCGGCCGCCGCCCCGGTCGTCTGTCGCTGGCGGGGGCGTTCGTCATCCTGCTAGCGCTGTTCGGCGGGGCGCTGCTGATCAAGCCGTGGTTTCAGGCGGGGACCGGCAACGGTGCGACGCTGGTGACGATCCCGCCCGGCGCGACGCTCGATGCTGCCGCGCACAAGCTCGACGACGCTGACGTGATTTATTCCGCCGGGCAGTTCAAGTTGTTGGCGCGGCTGTTCGGCAAGCCGGGTGCGATCAAGGCCGGCGTCTACCGGTTTCCGGCAAATGCCAGCTGGAGCGATGACTATCGCCGCATGCAGCGGGGCAATGTCGTCGCGGTCCGGGTGACTATTCCTGAAGGCTTGCCGGCAGTGCTGGTGGCCGAGCGTCTTGCAGCGCAACCGGCGTTGACCGGGGCGGTAGCGACACCTCGTGAGGGCTCGGTCCTGCCCGACACCTACAATTTCGCGACCGGCACATCGCGCGCCGCCGCGCTCAAGACAATGCAGGCGGCGATGGCTGCGGAGCTTGCAAAGCTATGGGCGAACCGCAGCGCCGCGACCGTGGTCAAGTCGCCTGCCGAGGCGATCATCCTCGCGTCGATCGTCGAGAAGGAAACCGGCGCTGCGGTCGAGCGCCGGATGGTCGCCGGGGTTTATTCGAACCGGCTTCGGCAAGGTGTCAAGCTCGATGCCGACCCGACGGTGATCTATCCGTTGACGCAGGGCAGGCCGCTCGGGCGGCGCATCAAGCGCTCCGAGCTCGACACCGACAACGGCTACAACACTTATCTGCGTGCCGGGCTGCCCAAGGGGCCGATCGCCAATCCGGGGCGCGACGCCATCGCCGCGGTGCTCGACCCGGCGCCGACCAGGGCATTGTATTTTGTTGCAAACGGCAGCGGCGGGCATGTGTTCGCGACGACGCTCGCCGAACAGAACGCCAATGTCGCGAAGTGGTTTGCGCTCCGCCGCCAGCGCGGCGAGATGTAGATGAAGGGCTCGGTCCGGAGCGGCTCGACCCCAGGCTCCGGGCGGCTGACGGGCAGGCTGGTCCGGCTGGCCGCGATGTTCGGGTTGCTGTGGCTCGGTGGCCTCGCGTGGTTCGCGCTGACTTTGCCCGGCGCGGCGGCGCTGTCGCTGCCGACCGACGGCGTCGTCGTGCTGACCGGCGGGCCGGGACGGCTGGCGCGGGGAATCGAGGTACTGCAGCATGGGTCGGCGAAGCGACTGCTGATTTCGGGCGTGGGGCCGCGTATCGTAAAACCCGAGCTGGCAGCGGCGGTCGAGGCCCCGCGGGCGTTGTTCGGCAAGCAGGTCGATCTTGGGACGGCGGCGACCGACACACGCTCGAACGCCACCGAGACCGCCGCCTGGCTGGCTCAGCACCATTATACGTCGCTGAGGCTGGTGACCTCATCGGTACATATGCGACGCGCCCTGCAGGAGCTCCGCGCCCGAATTCCGGCGTCCGTCAGGGTGCTTCCCGATGCGGTTCCCGTCGACACTGGCGCCGAGAGTGTCGGGCGCGAGTACAGCAAATACCTCGTACGCCGGGCGGCGCTGGTGTTCGGCCTATGATCGCGGTGCTGCGGAGCATGGTGTTCGCGCCGATATTCTACATCGGCTCGGTACCGCTGGTGACCGCCGCAGCGCTGTCGGCGCTGATTTCGCCGCGGGCGGTCAACCGGATGTCGCGACTATGGGCCGGCTGGTTCGTGCTGACCACCCACGTCATCCTTGGCATCAAGCTGCGGATCGAGGGCACGGTGCCGCAGCACGGCGTCATCGTCGCGCTGAAGCATCAGGCGGCGTACGAGACCATCCTGACCTTGTGGCTGTTCGACGATCCGGCGGTGGTCATGAAGGCCGAACTGCTCGACATTCCGGTATGGGGCTATGCGGCGCGGCGGCACGGGGTCATCCCGGTCGACCGCGCCGGATCGGCGACGGCGCTGCGGGCGATGCTGCGCGCGTCACAAGCGGCGCGTGCGGCTGGTCGCCCGGTGGTGATTTTCCCCGAGGGCACCCGCGCCAGGCCGGGCACCGCGCCGCCGCTGCGACCGGGGCTGGCGGGGCTGTACCGGGCGTTGAAGCTGCCGCTGGTTCCGGTCGCGCTCGACTCGGCGCGGTGCTGGCCGCCGGGATTCGTCAAGCATGCGGGCGTGGTAACACTGCGGTTCCTGCCGGCGATCCCGCCGGGGCTCGACCGCGGCACGATCGAGGCCGAGGTTCATGCCGCCATCAACAACACCGTCTAGTTTACCGCGCCGGATGCCGCTGTGGGTGGCGTTCGTACCGCTGCTGATCGGCGGGCTGGGGTATGGCTGGTTGTGGTCGGGCTATGCCGAACGGCTGCGCGCCGACGTCGGGCGGGTATTGCCGGGCCGAACGGTGACGATCAGCGGCTTCCCCTACCGTGTTGCGGCCAGTGTCGATACCGCCAAAGTTGCCGTGGACAGGCCGGGGCTGACGGCGAGCCTCACAGCAGCTGCGGCGACGGTCGACCGCGGGCCCTGGCATCCCGAGCTCAGCGTCGTGCGGCTGAGCGGCGTCGAGTTCCGGCTGGCGGTGCCGCCGCTGCGGGGGGTCATGACCGCGATCGATGCCCCGGCGGCGCTGGTCAGTGTGCACGTCGAGGATGGCAAGCTGCAGCGGCTGTCGACGGTGTTCGACCATCCGCGCTTCAGTATCGGGCTGTTCCCGGGCGCGCTGACCGCGACGCGGCTGGAGACGCATGTACGCGAGATGCTGCCGGCCCTCACCGGCCCGAGCGCGCCGACACCGCCGGTGCAAGCGCAGCTGGTAGTGGCGGGCACAGGGGTGCAGCTGGCGGGCGGCGACCCGTTGCGGCTCGATGCCGATGTCGCGGTGACCGGCAATCAGCCGCTGCGCAGCGTTGCGGGCTGGGCGGCGGGCGGCACCGCCGAAGTGCGCCGGCTGACGCTGGCCGATGCGAGCGGCGAGGTGCTGGCGCTCGTCGCAACCGCGGTGCCCGGCGCGGCGGGCCGGCTGCAGTTCGCCGGGACGATCGACACGATCTGCCCGGCCAGCGTCGCTGTGCTGTTCAACGGCGGTGCCGTCTCCGAGCAGCGGCTGCGGCGGCCGGTGCGGTTGAGCTTTGCCGGACCGGCGGGAACACTTCGGCTCGCCGCGCCGGACACGGTGGGACTGGCGCGGCGGACGCAGTTGCCGCCATGTCCGGTGTTGCGCCGTTCGACGCTCGCGTCTATAGCCGCGCTTCGTGTCGGGGCGTAGCTCAGCCTGGTAGAGCACTGTCTTCGGGAGGCAGGGGCCGGAGGTTCGAATCCTCTCGCCCCGACCACGATCGTCAGGGGTTCAGGGTTCCCGGCCCGCCCCATTCCACGCGGCGGATGGCCGCCTCAACGCTTTCTCAATCTTTGGAAAGTTCCTCGGTGTAACGATGATTACATAATGATATCAACGCGTTCTTTAAACCGTCAGACGAACTTTCCAGCTTCGTGAAGGCAACGTCGGCGGGCGAGGGATCGCCTCCCCGCCATCGTCGTGCACGGTAACGACAGCGCCGCGAAGTTCATGATCCAACACATTACGTCCTTATCCATTCTGGTTATTAATGTCAAGTATTGAAGGGGAGTGCGACCAGCTCCGGTGATGGAAAATGCGAACGTGCTGATGTCCTGGTCGAGATCGGTCGCCGGTGCGGCGTCGCTGCTGGCCGGGGCCGGAGCCATCGCGGTCATGCTGCTGCCAGCGCAACCCGCGGCCGCAGCGCCAGCCGCACCGTCGGCACCGCCGCCGCCATCACCTTCGCCGGTCATCGGAACAGCGCCAGCGCCGGAGCCCGAAATCGTCGTGACCGCATCCCAGGTGCGCGGGGCGGTCAAGGGCGATATTCCGCCCGAGATCGAGCTCGGTGAGACCGCGGTTGCGAGCTACGGCGCGGCGACCGTCGCCGAACTGCTCAATGCGCTCGCTCCCGAGACCGGCACCGGCCGCGGGCGCGGCAGCGGCGCACCGGTGGTGCTGCTCAACGGGCGTCGTATCGCGGGTTTCAACGAAATCCGCGAACTGCCGAGCGAAGCGATCGAGCGGGTCCAGATCATGCCGGAGGAAGTCGCGCTGAAGTTCGGCTACAGCGCCGACCAGCGTGTCGTGAACTTCATTCTGAAGGACAACTTCCGCGCCAGGACCGGCCTCGCCCGGTTCAACGCGTCGACCGCAGGGGCGCGGTACGAGCCCGAGGAGGAGGCGAGCTATACCAAGCTCGGCAAGACGGGCCGGCTCAACCTCAGCGCGACCTATACCCACGACACGCCGGTGCGCGAGGACCAGCGCGGCATCGTCGAGCGGACGCAAGCGGTGCCGACATCGCTGACCGGTAACGTCTTCGGCAGCCCCGTCGGCAGCAGTCTCGATCCGGCGCTGAACGCGCTGTTCGGGGCACCGGTGACGGCCGCTGCACTTCCCCGGCTGTCGACCAGCGAGGCACCGGCGCTCTCGGCGTTCCTGCCGACCGCGAACCAGCCGGCGTCGACGAACATCGGCAGCTACCGAACATTGCTCGGGTCGACCGACGATCTCAAGCTCAACGGCACGGTCAATCGCGCGCTGAGCCCGACGGAGTCGGTGACGGTCAATGCGACTTACGAGCTCAATCTGACACGCTCGCTACTCGGGTTGCCGTCGACGTTGCTGACCATTGCGCCGGGGCAGCCGTTCTCGCCGTTCGGCGGCACCGTCGGCGTGTCGCGCGCCTTCACCCCGGCGCTGACCCGCGACGTACGCTCGGACACCGCTCACGGCGCGGTGACGCTCGACGGCGACTTGCGGCAGTGGCAGTGGACGGTGACCGGCACGTTCGACCGCAGCCTCGTCAACACGCGGACCGATGCCGGCATCGACACGCCCGCGTTGCAGGCGCAGGTTGGCGCAGGCACGGTCAACCCGTTCGGGCCGCTACAGCCGAGCCGCTTGCCGCGGGACAGCGCCCGCAACGTCGCCGACACCGGCGAGATCATCGCCACCGCCTCGGGCCCGCTGTTCCAGCTGCCGGCGGGCGCGGTGCGCGCGACGCTGCGCGGCGGCGGCTCGACGGTCACCGACTCTGCCGCCGTGGTCCGTGGCGGCGTGACCACCGCGTCGAGCCTGTCGCGCCGCGAAGGCAACGCCAAGCTCAACCTCGATCTGCCGCTCGCCAGCCGCAAGAACGACGTGCTGGCGGCGTTGGGCAATCTGACGCTGAACGGCAATATCGGCGTGCGACAGCTGTCGGACTTCGGCCAGCTACTCAGTTTCGGCTACGGCCTGAACTGGTCGCCGAAATACGGCATGACGCTGCTGGCCAGCGCCATCGACAGCACCAACGAACCCTCGATCCAGCAGCTCGGCGGCCCGGTCATCAGCACGCCGAACGTGCCGGTATACGACTTCAGCCGCGGCGAGAATGCGCTGGTGACCAGCATCTCGGGCGGCAACCGCGCGCTGCTGACCGAGAAGCGGCGCGATTACAAGCTCGGGCTGAGTTATCAGCCGCCGAAGCTGTCGATCGTGACGTTCAGCGTCAACTATTTCCACAACCATAGCATCGCTCCGGTCGCCGGCTTCCCGACGCTGACCCCGGTGATCGAGGCGGGGTATCCGGCGCGGGTCGTGCGCGACGGCAGCGGGCGGCTGGTATCGATCGACGTCCGTCCGATCAACTTCGCCGAGACCCGCAGCCAGTCGGTGCGGGTCGGCTTCAACCTGTCGCGCGAGTTCGGCAGGCCGCCGCGGACCCAGCTCGGCGGACCGGGCGGCAGGCGGAGCAGTGGCGATGGCGCGGACGGCGCCGGCAGGTTCAGGCGGGGCAACAACGCCGGCGGACGCTGGAACCTGTCGATATACGACACGGTCAAGCTGCAGGATCGAGTCGTGATCGCCGCCGGGCTGCCGGCGCTCGATCTGCTGAACGGCAGCGCGACCGGTAATGGCGGCGGCTCGCCGCGCCACAGTGTCGAACTCGAAGGCGGCTGGTTCAACAAGGGGCTGGGGATCCGGGGCGGCGGCAACTTGACGAGCGGCAGCACGGTCGAAGGCAGCACCGCGGCACCGGCATTGACGTTCTCCAGCCTGCTGACGCTCAATCTGCAGACATTCGTCAATTTCGACGGGCGTCCGAAGCTGGTCGCGGCGGTGCCTTTCTTGAAGGGTGCGCGGTTGAGCTTTGCAGTCAGCAACCTGACGGGCGCGATCCGCCGGGTCCGCAACGCGACCGGAACGGTGCCGCTAAGCTATCAGTCCGGCTATCTCGACCCGCGCGGACGGGTTGCCGGGGTGACTTTCCGCAAGCGGTTCTAGGCCGTCGCCGCGCGGGCAGGGTGCCTAGCTACACACCCGTGTACCCACGATACCAGTCGATGAAGCGCGGTACACCTTCGGCCAGGCCGACCGACGGCGCGAAGCCGAGGTCGCGGCGCGAGGCGGCGATGTCGGCCCAGGTCGCGACGACGTCGCCGGGCTGCATCGGCAGAAGCGCGACGATTGCCGCACGCCCGCAAGCCGCTTCGACCTGCGCCAGCATCGCGCGCAGTGCGGTCGGACGATCGTTACCGAGATTGTACAGCGCATGCGGTGCGCGCGAACCGCCGGGGTGGAGCGCGCCGTTGTCGGCCGGCGGCCGATCGAGCGCCCGCAGGACGCCGTCGACGATGTCGTCGATATAGGTAAAATCGCGCTGCATCTCGCCGCGATTGTAAAGCTGCAGCGGCCGCCCGTTCAGCACGGCTTCGGTGAACCGCCACAGCGCCATGTCGGGTCGCCCCCACGGGCCATAGACCGTGAAAAAGCGCAGCCCGGTCTGCGGCAGGCGGTACAGCTGGGCATAGCTTTCGCTCAGCAGTTCGTCGGCGCGCTTGGTTGCGGCATATAGCGACGCGGGGGCATCGGCGCGGTCGTCGACGCTGAACGGCAGCTTGGTGTTCGTCCCATACACCGACGACGACGAGGCATAGACGAGGTGCCCGCAGCCGCGCGTCCGCGCCAGTTCGAGAATGTTGACGTGCCCCACCAGGTTCGCGCTGACATAGGCCAGCGGCGCGTCGATCGAGTGCCGCACCCCGGCCTGCGCGCCGAGATGCACGATCGCCGACAGCGGCGTTGGCGCGAGCGCGCCGTTCAGCGCGGCGGCGTCAGCGAAGTCGGCCTCGATGAAGGCGAAACCGGCGTAACCGGCCAATTGGGCGAGCCGCGCCCGCTTGAGCGCCGGCGCATAATAATCGTTGAGGTTGTCGATCCCGACGACCGACTCGCCGCGCGCGAGCAGGGCATGCGCGACATGATAGCCGATGAAGCCGGCCGCCCCAGTGACCAGCACTGCCATGTCCTGCGCTCCCCCCGACAAGGGCGGATCGCCCGGTCAACGCTTAGCACTTGGCCGCTCGCGCAGTCGCGGCTAAAGCAGCATCTCCGATGGGGCGTCGCCAAGTGGTAAGGCACCGGTTTTTGGTACCGGCATCCGCAGGTTCGAATCCTGCCGCCCCAGCCAGGTGTTGTCCTAGATCGACGCGCTTCGCTGCAGGTCGTGCATCGAGAGGAGCGCATCCATCAGTTCGTCGTCGGCGCTCGACATGATGCCGAGGACCTGCGCCTCGTCGCAGCCGTCGGCCGCAAGGTAGGCGTGGCCCATGTTCGAGTCGATGTAGATCGACTGGCCGACGTCGAGCGTCACCGGGTCATAATATTCGGTGTTGACCACCACCCGCCCGCGCAGGACGTAGACGTATTCCTCGCCGGCATGATGGATCAGCTCGCCGAACTGCTCGCTGGTCTTGGCGCGGATGGTCGTGACCACCGGGATCATGCGCTTGCGGCGCAGTTCGGTGCAAAGATAATAATAGTCGTAGTTGGGCGTCTCGACGTGAACCGCGCGGTCGAGATCGCCGAGGCTGCGCCGCGCCGTGACCGGGCTTGCGGCATCCTCGCTCGGTTCGGCGAACAGCTCGGACATCCGCATGCCGAGCTTCTGGCTCAACTGGTACAGCTTGTCATAGGTCAGCGTCAGCCGGTCGTGCTCGACCTTGGACAAGGTCGACACCGGGATCCCGCTCTTGGCGCTCATCTGCTTGAGCGTCCAACCCTCGTGGCTGCGCAGGTTGCGGAGCAGCGCACCAAGCGTTGGCGTCTTCGATGGCATCAAACGCCCTATCCTGTTGACCTGTTCTCCGATTGGGATAAGTTGTCCTGATCGGATTACGTTTGTTCGACCATATTGGTTGAGCGATGACGGAGCAATCCCAAGGTCGGGCAGGAGTGGCACCGTGAAGCTTTGGACATTGTTGCTGGCGATCCTGCCGATGGTCTGCGGGTCAGTGCCGGCGATGGCTGCGAGCAATCCGCAACTCGCGCCGGTGCTCGGGCCGCAGGCGAGCGTCGCACCGGCGGTGGCAGCAAGTCCGCCCGCGGTGCCGCAGCTTGCTTCGACACCGGCCGGGCCGCATGGCCTCGACAAGGCCGATGTCGATGCCTGGCTCGACGGTTACATGCCGTATGCGCTGCACACCGGCGATATTCCGGGAGCCGAGGTCGTCGTCGTCAAGGACGGCAAGATCCTGACGGCGCGCGGTTTCGGCTATGCCGATGTCGACAAGCGCACGCCGGTCGACCCTGAGCGCACACTGTTCCGGCCGGGATCGGTGTCGAAGCTGTTCACTTGGACAGCGGTGATGCAGTTGGTCGAGCAGCACAAGCTCGACCTTGATGCCGACGTGAACACCTACCTCGATTTCAAGATTCCGCCGTTGGGCGGCCGGCCGGTGACGATGCGCCAGTTGATGACGCACACCGGCGGCTTCGAGGAGACCGGCAAGGGTATCGTCTTCTTCGATCGGAAATACGCGGTCCCGCTCAACCGGTATCTAACCCGCTGGATCCCGACGCGTATCTTCGCGCCTGGATCGACTCCGGCCTATTCGAACTGGGCCACGGCGCTGGCGGCGTACGTCGTCCAGCGCGTCTCGGGCGAGGCGTTCGAGGACTATCTCGATCACCATGTCTTCGCGCCGCTGGCGATGCACAACGCCACCTTCCACCAGCCGCTGCCGGCCGGACTCGCAGCGCAGATGGCGGTCGGCTACCCCAAGCCCGGCCAGCCGTCGCCGGGGTTCGAGTTCATCGGTCCCGGTCCGGCCGGCGCGGCGTCGGTGTCGGGCACCGACATGGGCCGCTTCATGATCGCCCACCTGCAGGGCGGCGAACTCGACGGCCAGCGTATCCTGCAGCCGGCGACCGCGGCGATGATGCACGATAGTCCGCTCGACCGCGTCGATCCGATGTCGCTGATCCCGCCGCTGAGCCGGATGGAGCTGGGCTTCTTCGAGACCAACCTCAACGGCCGCGAGATCATCGGGCATCTCGGCGATACCGAGGCGTTCCACACCTCGCTGCACCTGTTCATGAAAGACGGCGTCGGCATCTACATGTCGTTCAACAGCCCCGGCAAGGCTGGCGCGGTCGGTGTCCTGCGGTCGGCGCTGTTTCAGGATTTCGCCGACCGCTATTTTCCGAACGTCGCGCCTGCCGACGGGTGGGTCGAGCCGAAACTCGCGACCCAGCATGCGCAGATGATGGCCGGCACCTGGTGGGCGAGCCGCCGCTGGGAGGACGGTATGCTGTCGATCCTGTCGATGGTCGGTCAGACAACGGTTGCTGTCGGCGCCAAGGGCGAGCTGGTCATTCCGAGCATCCTCGGGCCGAACGGCCGCCCGCGCGAGTGGGTCGAGATCGCGCCGTTCCTGTGGCGCGACCGGGCGGGCCACGACCGGCTCGCGGCGAAGCTCGTCGACGGCAGGGTGGTGCGCTGGAGCTTCGACTTCGCGTCGCCGTTCGAGATGTTCGACAGAGTTCCGGCGGCAAAGTCGGCCAGCTGGCTGCTGCCGGCGCTCTACGCCAGCCTCGCGGTGATCATCCTGACCGCGCTATACTGGCCGATCGCGGCGCTGACACGGCGGCATTACCGGACGCCGCGAGCGCTCGCGGCCCAGCCGGCGCGGGTGCGGCGCGCCACGCTGCTGATGGCGGTGCTGACCACGGCGTTGCTCATCGCTTGGGGGGCCGTGCTCGCGACGATGCTGAGCAGCCCGGATTCGCTCGCAGGTGGGCTCGACCCGGTGCTGCTGCTGCTGCAGGGGCTGAGCATCGTCATCCTCGTCGGGTTCGCGCTGATCAGCGGCTGGAACCTGTGGACCGCTTTCACCACCGGGCGTCACTGGTTCCGCAAGCTGTCGAGCGTCCTGCTGTTCCTCGCCTCGGCGTTGATCCTGTATGTCGCGATCACCTTCAATCTGATGTCGCTGTCGGTGCACTACTGATGCCGCGGCTGACGATGCAGGTTGCCACCGAGACCTTGCGGCTGGCGCAACCGTTCCGGATTGCCGGCTATGTGTTCGAGACCTCGGACGTCGTCGTCGTCACGCTGCACGACGGCCGGCATCGCGGGCGCGGCGAGGGCGGCGGGGTATTCTACCTCGGCGATGATGTCGCGCACATGCTTGCCGCGCTCGATACGGCGCGCGCGGCCATCGAGGCCGGACTCGACCGCGAGCAGCTGCGGCAGGCGATGCCGGCGGGCGGCGCGCGCAATGCCGTCGACTGCGCGTTGTGGGAGCTGGAGGCGGCGCATGCCGGGGTTCCGGTGTGGCAGCTGGCGGGGCAGGGTGCGCCAGTGCCGCTGCGCACGACCTTCACGCTGGGTGCCGACGATCCGGGCGCGATGGCAGCAGGCGCAAAGGCGTACGCGCAGGCGCGCTCAATCAAGGTCAAGCTGACCGGCGAGCTCGATCTCGACATTACCCGTGTGCAGGCGATCCGCGCCGCACGCCCCGACGTCTGGCTCGGTGTCGATGGCAACCAGGGGTTCCGCGCCGATCAGCTCGATGCGCTGATCGGGGCACTGCACGCCGAACGCGTCGCGCTGCTCGAACAGCCGCTGGCGCGCGGCCACGAAGCCGATCTCGACGGCTATCGCTCCGTCATTCCGATCGCTGGCGACGAAAGCCTGCTGACGCTCGCCGATGTCGCCGGTGCGGTCGGGCGCTTCGATGTCGTCAATATCAAGCTCGACAAATGCGGCGGGCTGACCGAGGCGCTGCTGATGGCGGCCGCGGCGCGGGCGCGCGGGCTCGGCGTCATGGTCGGCAACATGGTCGGCACCAGCCTCGCGATGGCCCCGGCATTCGTGCTCGGCCAGCTCTGCGATATCGTCGATCTCGACGGCCCGACTTTTCTCGCGCACGACCGCCAGCCTAGCGTCGAGTACCGTGACGGCGATATCTGGGCCGGCCTGGCAGTGTGGGGATCGGGGCTGGCCGCCGCTGCATGACGGCAATGGCCGCCGCCAATCCCGTGCCGGTCGAGCCGACATGGTTCGGCCAGCCGCGTGGGCTGACCGTGCTGTTCCTCACCAATATGTGGGAGCAGTTCTCCTATTACGGGATGCGCGCGCTGCTGGTCTATTACATGACCAAGCAGCTGATGCTGGGGCAGGGCCGCGCCTCGTATATTTATGGGGCCTACACCGCGGGTGCGTATTTCACGCCGATCCTGGGCGGCATCATCGCCGACCGCTGGCTCGGCAAGCGGCGCGCCATCATCATCGGCGCGAGCGTCATGGCGGCGGGTCACTTCATGATGACCTTCGAGGCGCTGTTCTATTTCGGGCTGGCGACGATCGCGCTCGGTAACGGGCTGTTCCTGCCCAGCCTGCCGAGCCAGGTCGGCGACCTGTACCGCCCTGACGACCCGCGCCGCGGCTGGGCGTTCAACGTCTACTACGTCGGCATCAACATCGGCGGTTTCCTCGCGCCGCTGATCTGCGGCACCGTCGGCGAGCTGTACGGCTGGCACTATGGTTTCGGAATCGCCGGGATCGGGATGCTGGTCGGGTTGCTGATCTATCTCGGCGGCAGCCGCTATCTGCCGCGCGACACACCGCGCGCCCGCGCTGTCCGGTCAGCGTCGGTCGGGTTCGACCGCGACACCATCCTGCTGCTGCTCGGAGTCGCGCTGTCGGTGACGGTTTTCCGCGCCGCCTACGAGCAGGTCGGCAACACTGTCGCGCTATGGGCCGACGTCGGCATCGACCGCCGCGCCGGGAGTGCGACGATCCCGATGACGTGGTTCCAGGCGCTCAATCCGCTGTTCGTCATGCTGCTGACCCCGCCGTTGCTCGCCTACTGGCAGCGGCGTGCCGCGGCGCGCGAGCGTGAGCCGGCCCCGGCGCAGTGCATGGCGACCGGTGCGCTGATCGTCGCGGGTGCCTATCTGCTGCTCGCCGCGGTGGCCTGGCAGCACGGCGGCAACCGCGCCGGCTGGCTGTGGCTGGTGCTGTTCTTCGTGGTCTTCACCGTCGGGGAGCTGTTCATCCTGCCGACCGGGCTCGGGCTGTTCGCAAGGCTTGCGTCGCCGCGAGCGGGAGTCACGACGGTCGCCGCGTGGTTCCTCGCCACCTTCACCGGCAGCCTGAGTGCCGGGCTTGTCGGCTCGCTGTGGAGCCGCATCGGCCCGGCCCCGTTTTTCATGCTGCTCGCGCTGATCGCCGGCATTGCGGCGGTCATGCTCACGACACTGACGCGGCTCGGCCACGGTCGCCGACAAATCGGCTCTACGCCGAGCAAAGTCGTTTGACATTTCTCTTATCGAGCCAATATCGTCTCAATCGAGACGTGCGGCAAAGTTTGGGAGAAGCTGCCGCTCTAGGGGAATAATGACGATGCTCACCGCCGGGAAGACGTTGCTGATCACCACGGCGCTGGCCGCCGTCGCCGCGGGTGCGCCGCTTCAGGCCGCCGCCGCACCAAGAGATGCGGCCGCCAACGGCACTGCTACGTCCAGCGATGACGAGGACATTGTCGTCACCGCGCAAAAGCGCGAGCAGACGTTGATCAATGTCCCGCTATCGGTGTCGGTCGTTTCAGGCGCAACGCTCGAGCGGCAGCAGGCGTTCAGGTTCGAGGACTACCTCAAGCTGGTTCCCGGCCTGCAGCTCAATCAAGACACCCCCGGCGAAGGCCGATTGGTTATCCGCGGCATCAACACCGGCGGTGTCGCCTCGACGGTCGCGGTCTATGTCGACGAGACGCCGTTCGGGTCGAGCAGCGGGCTGGTCAACGGCGCGACCCTCGCGGGGGACTTCGACACCTTCGACGTGGCGCGTGTCGAGGTGCTGCGCGGGCCGCAGGGCACGCTTTACGGAGCGAGCTCGCTCGGCGGCGTGCTCAAGTTCGTCACCAATGCGCCCGAAACCGATAAGCTGGTCGTTCGCGGCCACGCGGGGATCGAGGCGGTCAAGGGCGGCGATGTCTCCTATTACGGGCAAGCGGTCGTCAACGTGCCATTGACCAGCACGCTCGCGGTCCGCGGCACCGGCTATTACCGAAAAGATGGCGGCTTCATCGACTCGATCGGCACCGCGGGCTCGAACCTGCATAACAATATCGACGGTGCCAAGACTTACGGCGGTCGCGCCTCGCTGCTGTTCACGCCGAACGATCAGCTGTCGGTGCGGCTCAGCGCTATGCTGCAGAATATCGAGGTAAAGGCCCCGTCGATCGTCGAGAGCGACCCGGCGACCCTGGGGACGCTGTACGGTCGCCCGTCGCAGTCCGAGTTTGTGCCGCAATTCTCGAATATCCGCTACCGGGTCTACAACGGCACGGTGAACTTCGATCTGGGTTTCGCCACGCTGACCTCGTCGAGCAGCTATGCGACCCAGAATTTGGCATTCCGGAGCGACGCGACCACCGACCTCAGCGGCTTGATCGCGGCGATCTTCAAGGTGCCGAACCAGCTCTATCTGGCGCAGCAGACCAACGACAAGAAGTATACACAGGAGGTGCGGCTCGCCTCGAAGAGCAGCAGCGTCTTCGAGTGGCTGGTCGGCGGTTATTACACGCACGAGGACGGTTTGATCCGGCAGCGCTATGTCCCGGTGACGCCGGGCACATTGACCGAAATCCTGCCGCCGGCGCTGCCGCTGCTTGCCAACGTCAGCCTTGCCTCGACCTACGAGGAAGAAGCCGGGTTCGCCAATGGCACGCTGCATCTGGGCAGCCGTCTCGATATCGACTTCGGCGGGCGCTACAGCCACAACAACCAGCACGCGCAGCAGATCAACGACGGTGTGCTCGTGGGCGGCCCGGCGACGCTGCCGGTGGCGCGTTCGTCGGAGAACGTCTTCACTTACTCCGCCGGACCGAAGTTCAAGCTCAACGACCACGCGTCGATCTACGCCCGCGTCGCCAAGGGTTTCCGTCCCGGCGGGCCGAACGTGCTGCCGCCGCCGGTTCCCGGCGTGGTGACGCCGCCACCGCCAGCCACTTATCATAGCGATACAGTGATAAGCTACGAAGGCGGTATAAAAGTCGAGACCGCCGACCACAGCTTCGGCATCGACGTTTCGGCCTTTCATATCGATTGGAACAACATTCAGCTGCTGGCGGTGGTCAACAACTTCGGTGTCAACACCAATGCTGGACGCGCTGTCAGCGACGGCGCAGAGTTTACCATGACGGTACGCCCGACCGGCGGCTTCGATATTTCGGTCAATGGCGCTTTCACCAATGCCAGACTGAAGACCGACACCGATCCCATCGTCGGCGGGCTGGCCGGTGACCAGCTGCCTTACACGCCGAAATATAGCGTCGGCGTTAATGGCGACTATCGCTGGAGCCTTGGAACGCAGACCGCTGCCTTCACCGGCGCCTCGCTGCGGTTCCTGTCGAACCAGTCGGGCAGCTTCGATCCCAACTACAAGACGGCCGTCGGCCACGGCGTTCGCGTTCCCTCGTACCAGGTCATCGACCTGCGTGCCGGGGTCGAGTTCGGCAAGTTCACCGTCCAAGCCTATGCCAAGAATATCAACGACGCGATGGGGCGCACCTCCAACAGCCCGCTTAAAGCGAACGGCTCGTTCAACTACCCGAACGGCGCGCTCGGCACCGGCGTGATCCGGCCGCGGACGATCGGGCTGGCGCTGACTGCAGCCTATTAAGCCGGTGCCGGGCACCGCAGTTGAAAGGCTCAAAGCCACCGCGTCTCCAGGGCCGGGCCGCCTAGGGCCGTACCTGCTGTTCCTCGGCGATACGGTCGAGCCGGGTTACGCCAAAACCGCGTTCGGTCTCCGCGACTGGGCTCCCGAGCAGTGTATCGGCGAGTTGGCGCTGGCGGGGGCGACGGTGACCACGGGGCTGCCGCCGCTGACGCCGGCCGAGGCCGCGGCGCGGGGGGCGCGGGCGTTGCTGATCGGTGTCGCCTCGCCTGGAGGCGTGATCCCATTACATTGGCTGTCGGTGCTGACGAGCGCCCTCGACGCCGGACTCGACGTTGTCGCCGGGATGCACACGCGGCTGAACGACATCCCGGCGCTAGCGACGCTGGCGGCACGGCTCGGGCGGCGGCTGGTCGATGTGCGGACGCCGCCTGAAACCATCGCGGTCGCCACCGGAGCGCGTCGCAGCGGACGGCGGTTGCTGACCGTTGGCACCGATTGCGCGCTCGGTAAGAAATACACCGCGCTCGCCGTCGCGCGCGGGCTGCAGGCGCGTGGGCTGGACGCTACCTTCCGCGCCACCGGCCAGACCGGCATCATGATCGCCGGCAGCGGCATCCCGATCGATGCGGTGGTTTCCGATTTCGTTGCCGGAGCCGCGGAAATGCTCAGCCCGGCCGCCGCGCCGGCGCACTTCGACGTGATCGAAGGGCAGGGGTCGCTGTTTCACCCGGCCTATGCGGCGGTATCGCTCGGGCTGTTGCACGGCAGCCAGCCCGACCTGTTCATCGTCTGTCACGAGCCGGGCCGGACTACGGTGCTCGGCGCGCCCGGCTATGCAATACCATCGATCGAAGCCGTCATCGCGCAGACGGTGGCGCTCGGCCGCCTGACCAACCCGGCGATCCGCTGCGCCGGCGTGGCGCTCAACACCGGCAAGCTCGACGGTGCGGCCGCAGCAGCCGAGATTACGGCGACGGCGCAGCGGCTTGGGCTGCCGACCGCCGATCCGATCCGCGGCGGCGACACGTTCGAGCGCCTGCTCGACGCCTGCATGGCATGAGGAAATCGGCATGAAACTGCTGGTGCTGCTTGCCGCTACGGCGCTGGCGTCGCCCGCATTCGCCGCGCCGCCCGCGAACTTCGACGCACGGGTCGAGGCGCTGCGGCAGGTGACCGGCGTGCCGGGCATGTCGATCGCCATCGTCGAGAACGGCGTGCCGACGTTGGTCCGCGGCTACGGCGTTCGCAAGCTTGGCAGCCCCGAGCGCGTCGATGCGAACACGATCTTTCCGACCGGCTCGACCGGCAAGGCGTTCACCGTCGCTGCGCTGGCGCAGTTGGTTGATGCGGGCAAGATGAGCTGGGACGACAAGGTCACCGACCAGCTGCCCGGCTTCCAGATGTACGACCCGTGGGTGACGCGCGAGATGACCATCCGCGATCTGCTCGTCCACCGCAGCGGGCTGGGGCTGGGCGAGGGCGACCTGTTGTTCGTGCCGCGGACCAACCTGTCGCGCGCCGAAAGCGTCCGACGGCTGCGTTATCTCAAGCCCGCCACCAGCTTCCGCAGCGGCTATGCTTACGACAACGTCCTCTACATGGTTGCCGGACAGCTGATCGAGGCGGTCACCGGCCAGACATGGGAAGACTACGTCCGCGCTCACGTCTTCGCGCCCGCGGGCATGACCCACTCGACCACCGGCAGCGCCGAGCGTTTCGCCGCGGCCGACCGTGCCTTTCCGCACGCCCGCACCAGTGGCGCAGTTCGCGGGCAGGGCGCACAAGGCTTGCTCGACGAGCGCGACGAACTCGGCCGCAACGCCGCGCCCGCCGGGGGCCTCGCGATCAGCGCCGACGATTTCGCCAAGTGGCTGGCGCTGCAGCTCGCGCACGGCCGCTTGCCGGGCGGCGGGCGGCTGTTCAGCGAAGCCGCGCACGACACGATGTGGCACCCCGAGGTGCTGCAGCCGGTGTCGCCATTGCCCGACAGCCTGAAGGCGACCGAGCCGCTGTTCGACACCTATGCGCTCGGCTGGGACATCAAGGACTATCACGGCGTCCGGATCGTCTCGCACGGCGGCGCGGTGCTCGGCTATCAGAGCATCGTCGCATTGATACCCGATAGAAACGTCGGCTTCGCGATCGAGATCAACAGCGAGGACGGCGAAATCCTGCGCGGGCTGATGTATGAGCTGCTCGACCACTATCTCGGCCGACCGGCTGATCACTGGCCCGAGAAGGTCGCCGCTTACAAGCGCGACCGTCTGGCGGATGCTGCGAAGGCGGTCGCGGCGACGCAGGCGGCGGCTGCCAAAACCGGTCCGTCGCTGCCGCTGGCGCGCTATGCCGGGACGTATGCCGACCCGTGGTATGGCAACATCGAGGTCAGCCCGGCTGGCAAGGTGCTGACGATCGACTTCAGGTCGACGCCGCGGATGCGGAGCCGCCTCGAGCACTATCAGTATGACAGCTTCATCGCCCGCTTCGACGACAAGACGATCGAGCCGGCGTACGTCAGCTTTGCGCTCGACGCCGAGGGACATGTCGAGCGCATCACGCTTAAGCCGGTGTCGCCGTTGGCCGACTTCAGCTACGACTATCAGGACCTGCTGTTCACGCCGGTAAAGCGCTAGGACGCGTCGCCAGCCGCCAGGCACCGATCGTCAGCAGCGGCAGCACGTACACCGCGAGGAACACCGCTGCGAGCGCGCGGTAGCCGTGCGCGATCAGCGCGACGAGGCCGAAGCGCTGCGCGACGACCATGCAGCCGATCAGCAGCGCGCCGGCGATCAGCGCGCGCATCGGGGCCCGCATCGGGCCATGCCGGACCTGCCACACCGAAGCAACCCGCTCGTTGATCGCGTGGACCGCACCGGTCCCGCTCTCGACAAGCGCGGCAAAGATCATCACCTGAAAGACGAGGTGAAAGAGCGGCAGCTGCATCTGTCGTAGCAGGAAGTCCGACGGCAGCGCCTCCGCGCCGATCTCGGGGTAAAAAGCCGCCATCGCGATGTAGAACAGGATCGCCGGCAGCATCGCCAGCGGCCCCGCGATCAATCCGGCGACGATGGCATCGCGCTGGCTGGTCAGGTGCCGCAGCATCGGCAGGATCACCACCGCACCGACGATATTGTAGCTGGCATAGGTCAAGCCGCCCGCCGCCCAGCCGGTGCCGAGCGTCGCGGCACCGAAGTGCGACGTAATGCGGTCGCCAAAGCTGGTCAGGGCGAGCAGCAGGAACAGCGCATAGACCGCGTAAAGCAGCAACGAGACATATTTGAACAGCCGTTCGACGGCGCGATTACCGAATGCAGCAAAGCCCGCGATGGTGATCGCCAGAGCTGCGGTGCCGATGATCGCCGGCCAGCCGAACAGCGCGCTCCCGATCGCACCCGCGGCCGCGCCGAATACCGCGAGGATCAGGATCACGAACAGCGCATACGCCAGCTCGAAGGCGATCCAGCCGCGCCCGAGCAGCGCCTCGAAGAAGCTGCGGTAGTTATAGGCGCCGGCCCGGCGGGCGAAGGCAAAGGTCAGCGCCGCGATGCCGCTCCACAGCAGCATCGCCAGCAGCATGCCCGCGAGCCCGCCCCATGGGCCGGCGGGCAGGAAGAATTCGGCGAGCTCGCGCCCGGTCGCATAGCCACCCCCGATCACCACGGCCTTGAACGCGAACCCCGGCAGCAGGAAGCGTTGCAGCCACGTCGCGCGCGACGTGGTCATTTCCACGTCGCGCCGAGCAACCGCCGGAAATTGCCGCCGAGGACGGCAGCGATGTTCGGGTCCGAGTAATTGCGGCGGATCAGTTCCTCGGTCAGGTCGAACATCTTGCGCGGGTGATTGAAGCCGTCGATGTCGATCTTGTCGCGGAACGCATAGCTCGATTTATAGGCTGCCTTGAGCTTGGCATATTGGTCGGGAGCCATCTTGTCATAGCCGTACAGGTCGGCGTCCGAGCCGATGCCGACATGATCGATGCCGATCAGTTTGACGACATGATCGATGTGATCGACCATCGTGCCGATCGTCGTCGGCTCGACCGGGCTGACGAACTGCCGGACGCCCGAGATACCCATGACGCCGCCTTTAGCGCCGAGCGCTCTGATCGCTTCGTCGGTCTTGGTCCGTGGGTGATGCGCGATCGATCGGCAATTGGCGTGCGTGATCGCGATCGGCACGGCTGACGCTGCAATCGCGTCGAGCGTCGTGCGATCGCCGCAGTGCGACACGTCGACGAGCATCCCGACATCGTTCATCGCCTTGATGATCGTCGCACCGAAATCGCTGACGCCGCCGTCGACACGGTCGGTGCTGCCCGAGCCGATCAAATTCTGCTCATTATAGGTCAACTGTGAGCAGCGCTGGCCAAGGTTGTAGAAGGTGGCGACGTCGGCAGGGGTGCGGAAGTGATCGGCATCCTGGATGCCCAGGATGACACCGACCCGCCGGTCGCCTTGGCGTGATCGAGGTCGGCACCGCTGCCGATCACGGCGAACAGGTCGGGATGGCGTCCGGCAAAACCCTGCCAACCTGCCAGAAATGTCAATACCTCGGTACGAGCGTCGGGTCCGCCGATGCCGAACGAATGGTGGAAACCGGTAATCCCGCTGGCCTTGAAGTCGGCAATCCCCTTGTCGCTGAGCGGCTTGGCATAATTTTCGGGGGACAGATCGAGCGTCAGCGGCCCCAACATGTCGATGACCAAGGTCGAGTGAACGAGATCGACGGCCCGCCGCGAGTAGGTCCGCAGCGGCTCGGCGGCGAGCCTGAAACAGCCGAAGTTGACCATCGGGAAAGCGATCGTGGCAATACCGGTACTCAGGACGGTGCGTCGCGAGGCTGCTAACGTCATGAACAGTCTCCAATCAGGCTACTATGGCCTGATCGAGATCGTTGAACTCAGGGTCTTGAGTGTCAAGCCTGAGCACCGGCTCGACCGCCGTGCTTAAGTCCGATAACATATATTATGTTAATTGCTTCAGTATCAGCTTGAGCCCAGATCGATCGTCATCCCGTCGTAACCCGGCTCGATCGACGGCGGTAAGTCGCGACGGAGGGTTGCGTAATCCATCGAATTATCCATGTGCGTCAGCACGGCACGGTGCGGGCGCAGGCGCTCGATCCATTCGACCGTCTGCGCCAGATGACTGTGCGTCGGATGCGGTGCCGGCCGCAGCGCGTCCACGATCCACAGGTCGAGTTGCTGCAATTCAAGCTCGGCAACCGGCAGCAAGCTTTTGATGTCGGTCGAATAGGCCATAGCATTCTTACCGTTGTCGAACCGAAAACCGAGGCTATCGATATTGCCATGCGGCTGACGGAAGTGCCGGATGGTGAGCGACCCGATCTTTAGTTCGGGCGGCAGCACGTGGAGATTGCAGGTTGCCGGATAACCGCGCCCGCCCTCGAAGACGTAGCCGAAGCGCTTGAGCAGGCGCTCGCGCGTGTAGATATCTGCATAACAATCAACAGGTTGTTTGCTGTTGTGAAACAACTGTCGAAGCTCGTCGATGCCGTGGGTGTGGTCGGCGTGATCGTGCGTGTAGAGCACGGCATCGACCCGGCCGATGCCCGCGTCGAGTAATTGCGCCCGCAGGTCGGCCCCGGTGTCGATCAGTATTCGCGTCGGGCCGTCGTCGATCAGCAGCGACGGCCGGCGGCGGCGGTTGCGCGGCTCGGCGGGATCGCACTTGCCCCAGTCGCCGCGGCCATCGGGCCCGCCGATCCGCGGCACGCCGCTCGACGTGCCCGAGCCGAGGACGGTGACCCTCACGGCCGGCGTGTCTTCATGAACAGCGCGAAGAAATTGTCCGCGGTGGTATCGGCGATGCGCGCTGCATCGACCCCGCGCAATCCAGCGATGAAGGCTGCGGTGTGCGCAACATACGCCGGTTCGCACGGCCGCCCGCGCATCGGCACCGGCGCGAGAAACGGCGAGTCGGTCTCGATTAGCAGCCGGGCGGTGGGCAGTACGGCCGCAACGGCTTGCAGCTCACGGGCGTTGCGGAAGGTCACGATGCCTGAAATCGAGATATAGAAACCAAGCGCAATTGCCTGTTCTGCAAAGGCTGCGCTCGCAGTGAAGCAATGGATGACGCCGGTGAACGGGCCCTGCCCCATTTCGTCGGTCAGGATCGCGGCGGTGTCCGCCTCGGCGTCGCGGGTGTGCACGATCAGCGGCAGTCCCGTGGCACGCGATGCCGAAATATGCGCGCGGAAACTGGCGCGCTGGCGCTCACGGTCGCTGTGATCATAGTGGTAATCGAGCCCGGTCTCGCCGATCGCGACGACGCGGTCATGCTTGGCGGCATCGATCAGGCGCGCGGCGTCGATATCGGGATGTGCATCGGCCTCATGCGGGTGAACGCCGACCGAGGCCCAGATGTCGGCGTGTACAGCAGCGAGCCCGACGACCTCGTCCCATTCGGCGACGCGGGTCGATATCCCGAGCATCGTGCCGACGCCCGCGGCGCGCGCGCGGTCGATCACCCCGGCCTGGTCGTCGCGCAAGCCGGGATAGTTGAGGTGGCAGTGCGAATCGACCAGCATTACGCCGCGTCCGCGGTCCAGCGCGGGAAGACGCCCTGCGGCGCCGGCAGCGGCGTTCTCGCATCGACGCTGGTGTCGAGCGATATGAAGGTGCGCGCCTCGACAGCGACGCCGAGTTGATCGAGCAGAGTTGCCATCGTTGCCGGCATAAACGGTTGCGCGAGGATTGCGATGCGGCGAACCGCATCGACCGTTTGCGCCAGCACCGCCGCCATGCGCGCCGGATCGGTCGCCCGCAGCGCCCACGGGGCCGCGTCGGCAAAATAACCGTTCGCAGCACCGACGATCAGCATGATCGCCTCGGCCGCGCGGTGGAGTTGGAGCGCGTTCATTGCCGTGTGATATGCGTTGGTCTGTACCGACACCATCTCATGCAGCGTTGCTTCTGCTTCACCTTGAGCGGGAATTACTGGCTGTAACCCGCTGATGTTCTTGGCGATCATGGCCAACGCCCGCTGCGCCAGATTGCCGATGCCATTCGCAAGGTCGGCGTTGCTGCGCTCGGCGATCGCCGCTTCGCTATAGCTGCCGTCATCGCCGAAGGCGACGTCGCGGAGCAGGAACCAGCGCAACTGATCGACCCCGAACGTCTTTGCCAGCGCCAGCGGGTCGACGACATTGCCGAGCGACTTCGACATCTTCTCGCCGCGGTTGAGGATATGGCCATGGCCGAACACCGTCTCCGGCAGCGCCAGCCCGGCCGACATCAGGAACGCCGGCCAATAAACCGCGTGGAAGCGCACGACGTCCTTGCCGATGACATGCAGATCGGCGGGCCACCAGTCGGTGGCGTCGGGATACCCTGCCCCGGTCAGATAGTTGGTCAGCGCGTCGATCCAGACGTACATGACGTGCCCCGGGCTGCCCGGCACCGGCACCCCCCAATCGAAGCTGGTGCGCGACACCGACAGGTCGCGCAGGCCGCCGGCGACGAAGCTGCGCATCTCATTGCGACGACTTGCCGGCTGAACGAATTCCGGGTGCGCGTCGTACAACGCCAGCAGCCGGTCGGCATAGGCGGATAGGCGGAAAAACCAGCTTTCCTCGACAGTCCATTCGACCGGAGTGCCTTGCGGGGACAATTTGACGATTTTCCCGCTGATATCCTCCGCCTCGACCAGTTCGTCGGCTTCGTAATAAGCTTCGTCGCGGACCGAATACCAGCCTTCGTAGCGGCCGAGATAGAGATCGCCGCGGGCTTGGAGCGCGCGCCATAAGGTCTGGCAGGCGACGACGTGATCGGCGTCTGTCGTGCGAACGAAACGGTCATGCGAGATATTGAGAACCGCCGCCAGCTCCTGGAAATGCTGCACCATGCCGTCGACATAGGCACGCGGACACAGCTCGGCAGCGCGCGCCGCTTGGGCGATTTTCAGGCCATGCTCGTCTGTACCGGTCAAGAAGCGGACGTCGCGCCCGCACAGGCGGTGATAGCGGGCAATGACATCGGTCGCGACGACCTCATAGGCATGACCCATGTGGGGACGGCCGTTCGGATACGAGATCGCCGTGGTCAGATAATATTTGTCGCTGCTTTTCATGACGTTGATCGAGCTTCCCGTTACGCTGCAGCAAGCCCGGCGACCAATCCTGCCAGTTCGAAGCTGACGCTCTGCGGATCGAGCGACAGCCCCGCTGCCGAGCCCCCGAGCTGCGTCGCTCTCTCCCATAGCGCCAGCGCGCGTGCAAGCCGCGGTCCGGCGCGCGTCTTGGCCGCCTGCGCGATATACGCCGGTGCGAGATCGAGGAAGGCTTCATAGCGCGCCGCGGCGGCTTTGCCGGCCAGCGACTTCGCCAGCGCGAGCGCGCGCCCGGTCGCCTCGGCAGGCGTCGCCGACGCCAGCGCGGTCAGTTCGCCGAGCAGCTTGTCGGTCCCCGCGTCGGCGAAGCGGAGCGCCCTCCCCGGGCTTCCCGAGGCGACCGCGACCAGCGCCTCGCGTTCGCTCGCGGTCGCTTCGGGGAGTGCGCGCCGCAGCGCGCGCTCGACCTCGTCGTCGGAGAGCAGCTGGAATCGCAATGTCCGGCAGCGCGAGCGGATTGTCGGCAGTAGCCGCCCCGGCGAATGGCTGACACACAGGAACAGCGTCTGCGGCGGCGGTTCTTCGAGGTTCTTGAGCAGCGCATTCGCCGCCGCCCGGTTCATATCGTCGATCGCGTCGACAATCACCACCCGCCAGTCGCCAAGGCCTGGGGTCGAGCGGAATAGCGGCTGCAGCGCGCGCACCTCGTCGATACGAATGCCGCTGCGCAGCTTGCCGGTCGGATCAAACGTCCGTTCGAGCCGGCGCAGGTCCATGTGGCTCCCGGCCGCGATCAGCCGCGCGGTCGGATGCTCGGGGTCGATGTCGAGCGTCGCGTCATCGACCGGGTCGTCATGCCCCGACGCCCGCGCCAGCACCCAAGCCGCCGCGGCAGCAGCGAATGTCGCCTTGCCCACGCCCGGTGGCCCGGCAAGCAGCCAGGCGTGGTGGACACGACCGCCCGCGACAGCAGCCCGGAACTGCGCGGCGGAACCCGTATGACCGATGAGCATCCGGTTTAGGCCGACGCGAATCGTGCGCCATGCGTCAGCGACAGAACTTCCGCCCACAACTGCGCGGCGACCGCATCGATGTCGCCGCGCGCGTCGATGAGCTTGCAGCGTTCCGGGTCAGCTTCGGCAATGTCTCTGAAACCGGTCGCAACCCGTTGATGGAATAGGCCGGCATGCGCCTCGAACCGCGCTGTTCCACCCGGACGGGCTGCAGCCCGCGCGAGTCCGTCGGCGATCGGCAATATAAGGATGAGTGTCAGGTCGGGCCATAGGTCCCCGGTCGCAAGGCGGTGCAAGTGGCGCAGTTCGGCAATGTCGGCCCCCTTTCCTGCACCCTGATACGCCAGCGTCGAGTCGATAAATCGGTCGCAGATCACCCAGCGGCCGGCGAAGAGCGCCGGGCGAATGCGGCGCGCGACGTGATCGGCGCGCGCCGCGTTGATCAGCAGCGCCTCGGTCGTTGCCGACCAGCGGTCTACCGCGCCGGTGACGAACAAGTCGCGGATCGCCTCGGCCCCCGGCGTGCCGCCGGGCTCGCGGGTGACGTCGACGTCGATGCCGGCGACGCGAAGTCGCTCGGCAAGTAACGCCGCCTGGGTCGACTTGCCCGCGCCCTCGCCGCCCTCGAGCGTGATAAAGCGCCCGCTCGGCATCAGCTCTTCGAGGTATAGTGCCGTAAGGCCGCGCCGATACGGCCAAACGGCCCGGCCTTACCGACCGCGGTCGCGGCGACGAGCGGCAGTCGCGCTTCAGGCAAACCGGGCGTCGTCACCACGAGGTCGGCGATGTGCGCGCCCTTGGCGATCGGGGCCTTGACCGGACCGTCATAGACGATCTTCATCTTGCGCTCGCTGCCGTAGCCGCGCGGCACGGTCAGCTTGAGGTCGGCGGCCGAGGTCAGCGGCACCCGGTCGGCATCGCCGAGCCAGACTTCGGCTTGGCCGATCGTGGCTCCTGCCTTGAGTAGCGGCAACTGCGTCCACGCCTTGAAGCCCCATTCCATGAACGCCACCGACTGGGCGATGCGCTCGTTGAACGACGACAGCCCGGCGAGCACCATGACCAGCCGCCGCCCGTCCTGCTCGGCCGAGCCGGTGAAGCCGTAACCGGCTTCCTCGGTGTGACCGGTCTTGAGCCCGTCGGCACCGGCGACCTTACCGAGCAGCGGGTTGCGGTTCGCTTGGGTGATGTCGTCACCCTTGCCGAGCGTCTTGCCCCAGGTGAACGCCGTTACCGGATAGAATTGCTTGTACAGCGCCGGGAAGTCGCGGATCGTGCGCTCGGCGATGATCGCCAGGTCGTGCGGCGTCACCCGCTCGTCGGGATCGGGCCAGCCATTGGTATTGGCAAAGTGCGAGCCGGTCAGGCCCATCTTCTTCGCGGCGCGGTTCATCAGCGCGACGTAAGCTTCCTCGGTCCCCGCCAGCCCCTCGCCGAGCGTCACGCAGGCATCGTTACCCGATAAGGTAATAACCCCGTGTAACAGGTTGGCGACGCTGACATCCTCGTTGACCGACAGGAACATCGTCGAGCCCTGCGCGTGCCATTTCGACCACGTTTCGGGGCGCACGTGGATCTTCTGGCCGAGCTTGGCCTCGCCGCGCGTGATCATGTCGAAGGCGACATACACCGTCATCATCTTGCCCATCGACGCCGGTGGCATCGGCGTGTCGGCACCCTTCGAATAGAGCACCATGCCGTTCGAGAGGTCGGTCATATAAGCGGAGGGAGCTGGCGTCGTGAACGTCGGCATGGTCTGCGCATCGGCCGCGAGCGGGGTTGAGAGCAGCGCGGTTGAAAGCAGCATCGTCGAGAGCAGCGGCGGGGCAAGCAGTAGGCGCATGGAGTCTCCGGTATTCAGCGGGCGGGCTTGGTCGAAGCGGTCGCCGCGACGATCTGTGCAGCGGTGTAGCCCGCGGCTTGCACCTGCGCCAGTATCGGCGTCGCTTCGGCACGCGATTGATACGGCCCGAGCCGGACGCGCCATAGCCTCGCGGCAGCGCGCTCGATGACGGTCGCCCCGTAAGGCTTGAGGTAGCCGCTAAGCCAAGCGGCGCGGCCTTGGTCGGAGAGCGCTGCGACCTGGATAAAGAGGGGGCCGGGCGTTAGCGGCGCGACGGCGATGCTGGGTGGTACCGCGACGGTTGCGACCTCGACTGTGACGGACACCGGCAGCGTGACCGGTGCTGCCGCCGGCGCTGTCGGCACCGCGGCAACGACCAGCTTAGGCGGCGCAAACGCGGCGATCGTCATCGTGTCCGGATATACCCGCCGCACCCGCACCTTCGCCGTCCCGGCGCGGTCGATGCCGAGCAGCTGCGCGCTGCGCCGCGACAGGTCGATCAGCCGCGTGCCGACGAACGGCCCGCGGTCGTTGACGCGGACGACCAGCTGGCGGCCGTTCTCGAGATTGGTGACCTCGACATAGCAGGGCAGCGGCAGCGTCTTGTGCGCCGCGGTCAGCCCGTCCTGATCGTAAGGCTCGCCGTTCGCGGTCGACAGTCCATGGAAGCCGGGACCGTACCAGGAGGCGACGCCGGTGCTGTCGTAACCGCGATCGTCAGCGGGATAATACCATTGGCCGAGCACCTGGTATGGCTGACCGATCTTGACGGAGGCCGAGGGGCCCGCGGCAGTGACAAGAGGGGCGGTTGCGGACGCGGACGAACGCACGGTGTGTGTCGTGGTACATGCTGCCAACGCTAATCCGAGCACGGTCAGCGCAAGCCCCGCAACAATACCCCTGCCCGTAATTGCATCCGTCGCCTTCTTCGCCGCGACGCTCGCCTCTCTCTCCGTCATTCCCGCGAACGCGGGAAGCCATCTCCGGCAGCTGCCGGATGACGGCGTCTCAGTCCGAATATCGCGGGTGATGGGTTCCCGCGCTCGCGGGAATGACGAGGCAGCGAGGGTCACTCCCCGCCCCCCAGCGCATCACCGAGCAGCGCCACCGACAGCGCGTAGAAGTTCGAGCAGTTGTAATCGAGCAGCGCCCGGTAATTTCCGAAGGTCAGATATGCCGCCGTCCCTGCCCCGTCGGGTTCGATCAGCGTCGCCTGCAGCGTATCGTCGGCGGGCCACGCCGCGCCTGCCGCCGGGGTCACCCCGAGCGCGCGCCAGGCGGCCAGGCTCAACCAGCGGCTGTGCTTCGACATCGGGCGCACGCACGTCGCCGGCGCGACCGGGTTGCGGACGACCTCGCGATCGAGGCCCCCCGGCACCGTCACCCGCAGGCCCCAGGGCTGGCCGCGCACCCAGCCGGCATCGCGCAGATAGGCCGCGATCGAGGCGGCGACGTCGGCGCGCGACGTCCAGATATCGGCGCGGCCATCGCCGCTGCCGTCGGTGGCATGCGCGAGGAACGAGCTCGGCAGGAACTGCGGTTGGCCCATCGCGCCCGCCCAGCTGCCCCTGAGCTGCGCGCGGCTGGCCCGACCGTCGGCGACGATGCGGATGGCGGCTTCGAGCTCGCGGGAGAACAGCGCCCGCCGCCGCCCGTCATAGGCGAGGCTCGCCAGCGCGCGCGGCACGTCGAAGCTGCCGGTGACCGCGCCGTAGTTCGACTCCATCCCCCAGATGCCGAGGATGATACCGCCCGGCACGCCGGTCTTCGCGGCGATCGTCGCCAGCGTCGGACCGAGTTCGGCGGCAACGGCGCGGCCGCGGGCGATCTGCACGGTGGTCAGGTGTTTGTCGAGATAGCTGCTGAACACCGACGGCTGCCACGCGCTGTCGTCGGGCTGCGCGCGGTCGAGGTCGACGACGCGTGGCTCGTAGTGCAGGTCGGCGGTGACCGCGTCGACTGCGCTGGCGGGGAGCCCGTCGACGATGGCTTGCTTGCGGAACCCGGCAAGCCAATCGGCGAAGCCCGCCTCGCTGTTCACCTGCACGATGGCGGTCGGCGGCGCGAGATCGGGTGCAAGCGGCTGCGTTACGGCAGTGGTTACGAGCAGCAAGCCCAGAATCGCGGCGGTCGAGGTCACGCTGTGCTGAATGCCACAGCACGTTCGCATCCGCCACGGCAAAGCTTGCGTCGCACGCGCACTTATCCCAATGACCGCGGTAGGACGGGTGGCCGAGTGGTTTAAGGCAGCGGTCTTGAAAACCGCCGTGGGGGGAACCTCACCGTGGGTTCGAATCCCACCCCGTCCGCCGGTTCAGCCGAGTACCACGCGCGCCTCGCTGGCGATGTGCGCGAGCATGGCCGTCGTCACCGCCGTGCCGTTGCGGGCGCGAGCGACGAGCGCCGCGAGGCGATGGACCGCGTCGGCGTGTACCGTCTGCCACGCTGCCGTCGCGGCGAGCGGGTCGCCGCCAGCGGGCGTGATCCGCGCCAGCAGGTCGAGGCGGAGCTGCTCGAAGTCGCGAACGAGCCCGGCCTGCAGCAGCCGCTCCCACGGGTCGGCGGGGGCAAGCGCGGCGGCGGCGTGCTTCGCCCAGTCGAGACCGAGCGCCTCGCCGAGGTCGGTATAGGCGGCGGCGACCGCGGGCGCGTCGAGGTTCAGGTCGGCGGCGAGCAGTCCGGTGCCGACCGCGCCGTCGAGCGCGGTGATGCGGACCAGCTGCGCCGCGATCGCGGGCGGTGCCCCGGCATCGGCGAGCGCCGTCGCGAACGCATCGAGCTGCGCCTTCGGCTCGGGACGGAGCAGCGCGTCGAGGCCATCAGCGAGCCGCGCAATTCCCGGCTGGAGCTTGGCGACAAGCTGCGACGGCGTCGTGTTGCGACCGGCGCGGAGCAGGTCCGCCATCTGGGTCCGGAGCACGCCGATCGCTGCCAGATGCAGGTCGAGCTGGGCCGCCCCGGCAACATCGGCGGTATCGATCGCGGTCCACAGCGCGCGGAAATCGAACAGGTCGCGCGCCGCGACGAAGGCTGCGGCGACGCGGTCGAGCGAAGTACCCAGCTCCTCGGCAAGTTGGAAAGGCAGCGTCAGCCCGCCGCGATTGATCAGCTCGTTCGCCAGCTTGGTGGCGATCAGCTCGCGGCGCAGCCGGTGGTGATCGACGGCGACCGGGAAGCGCTCGACCATCGCGCGCGGGAACGCCGCGGTCAGATCGGGGTGCAGCCGCGCGTCGTCGCACACCGCGCTGCCGACCAGCGCGTCGTAGACCGCCATCTTGGCATAGGCCATGACGACCGCGAGTTCGGGCCTTTCGAGCCCCTGCCCGCCCCGCGCGCGCTGCGTCAGCACGTCGTCGCTGGCGAGCCCTTCGACGGCGCGGTCGAGTCCGGCGGCGCTCGCTTCGAGTAGCTGGATCAGGCGAATGTAGACCGGCAGGCAGGCGACGCCGCCACGCTCGGCGATCGACAGCGCCTGCGTTTGCAGGTTATTGTCGCGCAGCACCAGCGCGGCGACATCGTCGGTCATCGCGGTCAGCAGCGCGTTGCGTGACGTCTCGTCGAGGCGTCCCGCGGCGACCTCGGGGTTGAGTGCGATCTTGATGTTGACCTCGTTGTCCGAACAGTCGACGCCCGCCGAATTGTCGATGAAGTCGGTGTTGAGCCGTCCGCCGCGCGCGGCATAGTCGATACGCCCGGCCTGCGTCAGGCCGAGGTTGGCCCCCTCGCCGACGACCTTGGCACCGATCATGCCGCCGTCGATGCGGTGCGCGTCATTGGCACGGTCGCCGACGTCGGCGTTGCTTTCCGATGCCGCTTTCACATAGGTGCCGATGCCGCCGAACCACAGCAGGTCGACCTTGGCCTTCAGGATGGCGACGATGAGCTCCGACGGCGACAGCGACACCTCGGCGATCCCGAGCGCCGCGCACACCTCGGGCGTCAGCGGGATCGACTTCTGGCTGCGCGGGAACACCCCGCCACCGGCCGAGATCAGCGCCTTGTCGTAATCGTCCCACGACGAGCGCGGTAGCGCGAACAGCCGCTGGCGCTCGGCGAAGCTCGCCGCTGCATCGGGGTTTGGGTCGAGGAAGATGTGCCGGTGGTCGAACGCCGCGACTAGCTTCAGGCTCGCCGACAGCAGCATGCCGTTGCCGAACACGTCGCCCGACATGTCGCCGACCCCGGCGACGCGGACGGCGTCGGTCTGCACGTCGACGCCGAGTTCGCGGAAATGGCGCGCCACCGAAATCCACGCGCCCTTGGCGGTGATCGCCATCGCCTTATGGTCATAGCCGTGTTCGCCGCCGCTGGCGAAGGCGTCGCCGAGCCAGAAGCCGCGCTCGAGGCTGATCGCGTTGGCGGTGTCGGAGAAGGTCGCGGTGCCCTTGTCGGCCGCAACGACCAGATACGGGTCCGGCGCGTCGTGGCAGACGACGCCGGCGGGCGGAATATTCGAGCCGTCGGGCGCGAGATTATCGGTCAGCGACAGCAGGGTGCGGACGAAGATCTTGTACGCCTCGGTGCCCTCCGCCAGCCAGGCATCGCGATTGGCGGGCGACGGCAGCAGCTTGGGGTAAAATCCGCCCTTGGCCCCGGTCGGCACGATGACGGTGTTCTTGACGGTCTGCGCCTTGACCAGCCCGAGCACTTCGGTACGGAAGTCGTCGCGGCGATCGGACCAGCGAAGCCCACCGCGCGCGATCGGGCCGTGGCGCAGGTGGATGCCCTCGACGCGGCGGCTGAATATCCAGATCTCGCGGTACGGCACCGGCGGCGGCAGGTTCGGCACCGCGCGGCTGTCGAGCTTGAACGCCAGCGCCTCGGGGCCGCCCGGCACGAAGGCGTTGGTGCGCAGCGTCGCGACGATGACGGCGCGGTACAGCCGGATGATGCGGTCGTCGTCGATCGCCGCAACTGCGCGCAGCCCGGCCTCGATCACTGCGAGCGCGGCGACGCCGTCGCGGTCGTTGCTGTCGGGGGCAAAGCGCGCGCGGAACAGCGCGACCAGCGCCGCGGTAAGCGCCGGATAGCGGCGCAGCGCATCGACGACCGTCATCAGCCCGTAGGTGACGCCGGTCTGCCGCAGATAGCGGAAATAAGCGCGCAGCCAGTTCGCGGTCTCGGCGTCGAGGCTGCCGGCGATGACGAGCGCATTGAAGCCGTCATTCTCCTGCGTCCCGAGCAGCACCGCCCGCAACGCCGGCTCGAGCCGCGCCCGCAGCGCCTCGATGTCGAGCGCTGTCGACACGTCGGGGGCTTCGAGCAGGAAGTCGTGGATCCAGCCGAGCCGACCGCCATCGAGATCGAACGGGAACTCCTCGATGACGCGCAGCCCGAAATTCTCGAGCACCGGCACCGCGTCCGACAGTGGGATGATCTCCTCGAGCCGGTAGATTTTCAGCCGCAGCTGATGCGGGCCGTCGCCCTCGCGCCGGTACAGCTGCACGTCGCGCGCCCGCGCATCCGCCAGCCCGCTCAGGTGCACGATGTCGGCGGCGGCCTCGGCAGCGCTGTACTGCGCGCGGTAGCTGGCCGAGAACAGCTTGGCGTGGCTGAGCCGCAGCCGGGCGGCGCGTGCGGGTCCGGCGAGCGCGGTCAACGCATTCTCGAGCGCCGCATCCCAGCCGCGCACCAGCAGGTCGAGCTTCGCGTCGAGCCCCGCCTCGTCGATTGCCGCGTTGCCGCTGGTCGCGATGATGTAATGCACCCGCGCCAGCCCTTCGGCGCGCAACTCGACCTCGTAGCGCGTCAGCTGCCCGCCGAGCGCCTCGGTCAGCATGTTGCCGACGCTCTCGCGGATGCCGCTGGTGTAGGCGTCGCGCGGCACATAGACCAGCACCGAGACGAACCGCCCGAGCACGTCGGTCCGCACGAACAGCTTGGGTCGCGGCCGGTCGAGCAGCGACAGCAGCCCGAGCGCCATCGTCCGCAGGCGCTCGGGCGTTGCCTCGAACAGCTCCTCGCGCGGGAAGCTCTCGATGACATGCACCAGCGCCTTGCCGGTATGCCCCTTCGAATCGAAGCCGAGCCCGTCGATGACGCCGCCGACCTTGCGCCGCAGCAGCGGCACCAGCCGCGGCGAGGTCGCCAGCGCCGCACTGGTGAACAGCCCGACGAAATGCGTCTCGGCAACCGCGCGCCCGTCGCGGTCGAAGGTCTTGACCATGATCAGGTCGGCGTTGACGCGGCGGTGCACCGTCGAGGTCGCGCTCGCCTTGGTGACCAGCAGCGGGTCGGGCGACGTCATGAACTTGCGGACCGGCGCGGGTGTTTCGGCAGCGGCATCCCCCCACAGCGGGTAAGCCGGATCGCGCAGCAGGCCGAGCCCGGGACCTGCGGTCATCGCCGGCGCCGTTCCGGCGGGCTCAGCCGCGGTCTCGTAGCGTCGCGCGCCGAGCAGCGTGAAATTGTCCGCCGCGAGCCATTCGAGAAATGCGCACGCTTCCGCCGACGCATGCGGCGCGATCGGCGGCGGGTTGTTGCCCAGCGAGCGGGTCGTCGCGTGCAGCAGTGCCAGCATCTCGGGCCAGTCGGCGACCGCGGCACGCACATCGGCGAGCACCTTGTGCAAGCTGTCGAGCAGCTCGGCCCGCGCCTTCGCGCCGGCGCGGTCGAGTTCGAGATACAGGATCGACTCGCGCATCGCTCCCGCCGCCAGCGACTGCCCGAGCGGCGCAAGGTCGAGCAGCTTGCCTTCTGCATTGCGGCGCACCGCGACGATCGGGTGCAGCAGGCGCTCGATCGCAATTCCCGCCGCGGTGATCGCCGACGACACCGAGTCGACGAGGAATGGCATGTCGTCGTTGACGATGACCAGCGCCAGCCGCCGCCGCGCCGAAGCCGGACCATCGCTCGACGAAGCCGCCGCGTCGTCGAAGGCGATCGCGGCGGTTCCGGGGGGACGCTGCGCCGCGGTACGCTCGACGAAGCTCAAGATGCGCGCTGCCGCTGAAGCATCAATGTGATCGGCCTCACCGGGCAGCGCCGCATCGAACAGCGCCGCCCGTAGCGCCAGTGCGGTCGGGCCAGCCGAGCGCTTCGATGCCGCGCCGGTCACGTTGGGCGGGGTCGCAAGCTCGGGATCGACCGGGCCGAAGCCGGCCGAAGTCGTTGGACCGAGTATAGTGCCCGGAGGACTGATCGACACGATATTCTCCCGCCCTCGCCACAGGGTTAGCTGCGGTGCCTCGGGCTTATGCGTCGGCGACGGTGCGGTAACAAGTCTAGCGCGCGAAGACGGCGTACAGCGACGTCGCCGGTTGCAAGCCGGGCGATCGACATCCGGCGCGGGCCGTCGCGATAGCCTCGTCGATCTCGCCGCGCAGACCGTCGCGAGCCGCATCGCCGAGGGTCTGTTTCCACGTCATGATCGCCAGTGCCTGCGTCTGGCCGCGCTGCTCATCGAGCAGCGGCAGCAGGACGCCGCGCGTCAGGAGCACTACGCCGCCTTCGCGACCAGCGAGGCTGGCTTCGAACGACACCGGCGCGCCGACCTCGCGAAGCTCGCCGAAGGCCTGGCAGAGCCCGGCAGCAAATGGCGACTGGGACGCCGTGAGCTTGCCGGGGACCAGTCCGAAGGCCGCTGCGACAGTCGCGCCGATGGTTGCGATGTTCACGGCATCGGCATCGGCGACGAGGCCGACACTGCTCTCGGCGCAGAACAGCGCCAGCTCGCTGCGCGCGAACGTGGCGGCGGTGGGCGGCCTGCCATCGCGGCAGGCCGCTTGCCACACGGCGACGGCACGTGCCGACAAGCGCCGCTCGACCGGCCACGACAGCCGCGGCGGCGGCTCGAAGGTCGGCTCGGGGATAGCGCGCAGTCGCATGATGGGCCTGCCTGGGGCGGAGTATCACTGCAGATTAACGGTCGCGCCGGCGCCAACTTGCTTGTGCAGCGCCCATCCGCCTGTTAGGGGCACCGCACCGCCGCTTTAGCTCAGCCGGTAGAGCACGTCATTCGTAATGACGGGGTCAGGTGTTCGAGTCACCTAAGCGGCACCACCTTTTCAAGCACTTAGCGTTCCAAAAATCGCTTCCCCGGCTCGTTGCCTAGCCTCGGGGAAGCATGGGGGAAGCAGAAAACACGGCGCTTTAGCCGCGAGAATTTGCGACGAGATGAGTCATACCAAGTCCCTTGGAGGCTGACTCAACGCGAGGGATTCCCAAAGCGGCCATGATCTGATTCAACATTGCAGGCTGTAGGAGGCGTGCGATGGCGTCAGCGGTTGTGCTGAGGGACGATTTTGACGGGGTTGGTCTTCGAAGTCTGGCGCGTTTGAGTGGCGACGCGAACCAGGTTCGGCGGTTGCTGGCGTTGGCGATGATTTACGATGGTGGTGCGCGGCACGCGGCGGCACAGGTTGGCGGCGTTGGTTTACAGACGGTTCGAGACTGGGTGCTGCGCTTCAATGCCAACGGGCCCGACGGCTTGCTCGATGGCAAAGCCCCCGGTCCCCGTCCAGTGCTTGGCCCAGAGCATAAGCGGGCGCTTGCCGAGATTATCGAGCAGGGCCCGATCCCGGCGTCGCATGGTGTGGTGCGCTGGCGGATCGTAGATCTGATCCAGTGGCTGTTCGACGAATATGGTGTGTCGGTCAGCAAGCAGACGCTGAGCCGCGACCTGCGAGCCATGGGCTACAGAAAGCTGACGGCACGGCCGAGGCATCATGCCCAGGCGGCTGACGCCATCGACATTTTTAAAAAAGCTTCCCCGCCCAGGTGGCAGCGATCCGGGCGGTCCTCCCTCGCGCCACACCCATAGAACTGTGGTGGCAGGACGAGGCGCGGGTCGGTCAGAAGAACGGCATCACCCGCCGCTGGGCCAAGCGCGGGACACGGCCGTCAGCGCCAAAAGACCAACGCACCACCTCGGCGTACATCTACGGCGCCATCTGCCCCGCCGAGGGCAAGGGCGCAGCGCTTGTCCTGCCCCGCTGCAATACCGAAGGCATGACGCTCCACCTTGCCGAGATATCCGCCGCCGTGGCGCCCGGTGCCCATGCCGTACTGATACTCGACCAGGCAGGCTGGCACATCTCGGCGGGC
>JANOOK010000088.1:0-3113 GCA_031421275.1 Sphingomonadaceae bacterium | reverse complement strand
AGGCTCGTGCCCAGCGGCGACACCGCCAGCCCCCACACCAGCGCCGCGCCCCAGATCAGCAGGATCGCCGCGGCGACGCGCGTTAGCTTGCGGCCGACATGCTCGATGCGGCGCTGACGGCGGCGGTCCGCTGCCGCGCGCTGGGCCGGCGTCGGCGGCAGCCGCTGCATCCGTGCCGACTGCAGCGCCACCTCGCGGTCGATATCGCGCGCCATCAGCGGGGGCCGGTCGATGGGCCGGTCACGACGCGGCGATCGGCTTGAACAAGTCGGCACCGCCCGCGCCCGGCCCGCCCAGCTGCGCTTGGCCCGCCGAGCGCGCGATGTAGCCGCGGCTCTTCTCGACCTCGTTGCCGAGCGTATCGACCGTCGTCTTCATGCTGGCGAGCGCCTGCAGCTTGAACGTGTCGATAGCGTCCATCGTCTGATAGATGTTCTGGAACGCCCGCTGCAGCGTCTCGATCGGGATCGTCGACGACGCCGCCTGTTGGTGGATGACCCCGGTCTGCGACTTCAAGAGCGTGCCGGTCGCGTCGATCATGCTCGCGGTCGTCGTATTGAGCGCGGTGATCTGGTCGAGCACGAGGCGCTGCGCGGTCAGCGCTTGCGCGACCGTCACCGCGGTGCGCAGCGCGGCGACGGTCGTCGTCGAGGCGCGGTCGACGCCCTTGACCAGCTCGACATTGTTCTTCTTGACGAGGTCGAGCGCGAGATAGCCCTGCACGCTGACCGCCATCTGGGTGAGAAGATCGGTGGTGCGCTGGCGGACGTAGAACAGCGCGGTCTCGCGGATCGCCTTGGCCTTGGCGGGATCGGTGTAGTCGAGCTCGAGCGCCTTCGCTTCCAATTTGGTGTCGAGTGTCTTCGACATGTGGATCATCTGCTCGAGCTTGCCCATCGTCGCCCACAGGTTGGCGCGCTCGATATCGACCGCGGCATTGTCGTGGAGCAGCTCGTCCTTGCCCGACGCGAGGCGGCTTAGGATCGCCGAGATATGCGTCTGCGCCGACTTGTAGCCGTCGAAATAGGTCCGCAGCTTGTTGCCGCCGAACGGGATCATGCCGAACAGCTTCTTGCGCGTAAATAGATCGCCGCGCTTGCCGGGGTCGAGGTCCTCGACCGTCTGGCGCAGCTCGGTCAGGTTCGCGCCGATGCCGGTATCGCGGTCCATGGCGCGCACCGGCCGGTCGAGGAAGCGGTTCGACTGTCCCGCGGCTTCGGCGATCTCGCGCGCGCCGAGATTGGTCAGCCGGTCGACCTGCGCCCCGAAGGCCGGCGACGCCGCATCCTGCGCGACGAGATCGGTGACATAGCTGTCGACCCGCGCATCGAGTTCGGTGATATGCGCCGTATCGATTGGCACCAGCCCGGCGGCCTTCGCAGGCACGACGGTGGCGACCGCGGCCGGGGCGCTGAGGACGATCGGCACATCTTCGGGCATGGTTTGGCTCCGCGCGCGGTCGGCAGCGACCGGCTGATGCCTATCTACGCAATGATGCGCCACTGTGGTAGTGTGATCGCACGGGTAATGACGATGACGGTGCCGACGGCCGACCGGAAATCGAAATTACGCGAAGGAGTTTACCAACTCCCGGTGATCGAGGCGACCTGACGATGGGGGACGTCGCAATCACGACGCCCCCGAGCCATCCTTGGGCTACGCCTGCGCCGGCAACCGGCCGGGCGAGCGCCGGCGCATGGTTGCACCGACCAAGCCAAAGCCGGCGATCATCAAGGTCCAGGTCGCCGGCTCGGGAACCGCGTCAAGGACAGCCCCCGTGGCGATGATCGCCGATCCCTCAAGCCGGAATGACTTGATCAACGTACCCGAGGACTGGATGCCGCGAAACGCGAATTGATCGGTCGCACCCGGCGTGACAATCGGTGCAAGTGTCGCGAGATGTAGCTCGCGATCAGCATGTTGGCGCTGTCGTAAGCACTGATTACAGGGTCTGGATGCACCTTCCCGTCACTGAACCGGGCATAGTTGATCAGGGTGCCAAAGCTTTGCACCGGGGTGTCGAAGGTCAGCGTCATGAACGACGTCGCGAAATCGCCGCCTTCCAGCCCGATCGTGACGACGTTCTGCGCCCGCCCATTGTCGGCCAGGCCGTAGTAAGCATCAGTCGCGACATTTCCGTGCCCGATGCTCGAACCGCCGAAGTCGGTCGTCGACGTGAAACTGATGAGGCCACCAAGCAGGGTCGGCCCATTTGTCTAGATGTAGTCCGCGTTCTGACTGGCGAGTAATGTCAATGCGGGACCGGTGTAGCCGCCGGCCGAGGTTAGCAATAAGCTAGTTGTGGTAGTACCAGCATGAGCGGCAGTGATAGCTAGCGTACCGACAACAGTAGCAATGCAGATATTTTTCAGCACAGTGACTCACCCCTTGATCTTAAAAGTTATACGGTCGTTACTTCACCAAATGCTTGCGTACGATGATCGAGTTTTCAACTGCGTCGTTTTGCCCTAGAAACGAACATGGCGTCGCGACATCGTTTTGCAGAGGCTCGTTCTTACGTTCGGGCACCACGAGAGGCTGGCGACTTGGCGAGCGAACCCTGACCGGTCTAAACCCAGCCCGTGATCGAGCCTGATCGCCGGCCCAAGCCCGCCCAATGTCTTTGCAGGCCCTTATGCTGACCCTCCCGCTCCTTTTCGCCGCCGGCATCTGGGCTGGCGCTCAAAATGCCCTCGCCGGGGGCGGGTCGTTCGTGACGTTGCCGGCGCTGATCCTGGGCGGGCTCGACCCGCGCGCCGCGAACATCACCTCGACGGTGGCGCTGTTTCCGGGGCAGCTGACCACCGCCTACGCCGGGCGGTCGCTGATCGCCGGGGCCGAGCGGCTGTCGTTCCGGACGCTTGCGACGATCAGCCTGGGCGGCGGCCTCATCGGCGCGTTCGTACTGCTGCGGACGCCGTCGGCGGTGTTCGCCGCGATGGTGCCGTGGCTGGTGCTGGTCGCGACCGCGCTCTTCGCGTGGAGCAGTTTCGCGCCGAAACCCGCGACGCCGCGCCCGCCGCCGCCGGCGTGGGTGTCGGGCGGCATCCAGTCGGTGATCGCGGTATACAGCGGCTTCTTCGGCGGCGGCGCGGGCATCCTGACGCTCGCCG
>JANOOK010000087.1:0-15338 GCA_031421275.1 Sphingomonadaceae bacterium | reverse complement strand
TCGGGGTGGAAGCTCGACCATTGCCGCAGCAGTTCGGCGTAGGGCCGCGGGTCGGCGACCTCGTCGGCGGCGGCCCCGGCGAACTGGTCCGAGCTGATGTTGCGTATGCAGTTGCCGCTGGTCTGGATGGCGTGCATCTCGACCGCCGCCAGCTCGGCCAGCAGGTCGGGAGCCTCGGCGAGCTTGATCCAGTTATACTGGATGTTCTGCCGCGTCGTGAAATGCGCATAGCCGCGGTCATACTTGCGCGCAATATGCGCCAGCATCCGCAGCTGTGCGCCCGAAAGCGTTCCGTACGGTACCGCGACGCGCAGCATATAAGCGTGCAATTGCAGATACAGCCCGTTCATCAGCCGCAGCGGCTTGAACTGATCCTCGGTCAGTTCGCCGCTCAGCCGCCGCGCGACCTGATCACGGAATTCATCGACGCGGGCATCGACGAGCGCCTGGTCGTATTGGTCGTAGCGGTACATCAGACAGCTTCCCTGTTGAGATCGAGGCGTACCGTCGGTCCCCGCCCGCGGATACGTTCGCGCATCGTCCGCGGTCGCGGTCCGGCGGAGCTCATCTCGGCATCGACCAGCGCCGGATCGTTGACGCGCTCGGCCGCCAGCGTCTCAGCAAGCAGCACCTCGCCATCGACAGCGACCGCGTCGGCAAGGTGCAGGCTCCAGCCGCTGCCATCCCACCACAGCACGTCGCCGGTGAGCAGGTCGTTACCGGTCAGCAGCTTGATCACGATACCGTCTCCGCTGCTGCCCGCAGCAGCACATCTTCGGCGACGCCCAGCGCCGCGACATTCCCGATCACGAGGAGCGCAGGCGACTGCACCTCGAGCGTGGCAACTGCATCGCCGAGGTCGGCAAGCAGCGTTCGCAGGGCCCTGCTGCCGGGCAGCGTGCCGCGTTCGAGCACCATGCACGGCGTTTCGGGGCTTAGCCCATCGGCGATCAGCTTGTCGGCGATCGCCGCTGCGCCGGACACGCCCATGTAGACGACCAGCGTTCGGCCCCTGCCCGCCAGCCCCGCCCAATTTTGTGCGGCCAATCCGCGGCACTCGCCGGCGACGAAGGTCAGGCTCGACGCGTGATCGCGGTGCGTCAGCGGCAGCAGCGCTTCGGCCGCCGCGCCCAGCGCCGACGACACGCCGGGAATGACCTCGACAGTGACCCCGGCCGCCCGGCAAGCCGCGACTTCTTCGCCACCGCGGCCGAAGACGAACGGATCGCCGCCCTTCAGGCGCACAACGACCTGCCCGGCACGCGCCTCGCGGACCAGCAGCAGCCCGATCTCGGCCTGCGGCAGCGTATGCCGCGCCCGGCGCTTCGCCACATCGATGCGGCGCGCCTGCGGGGCCATGTCGAGAACGCGCGGATCGACCAGCCCATCGTGAACCAGCACGTCGGCGAGCTCGAGCGCCCGCGCCGCACGCAACGTAAGCAGGTCGGGCGCACCCGGCCCGGCACCGACAAGAATAACACGGCCAGTTTTCATCTGTTTTAGATGGGATGTTAGCTGTCGTGCGAAAAGCAACGCTTTCTTGGGCTGCGGCAAGGGCGGCTATGCGGCATTGCGCAGTACCGAAAGATCGAGGGCCTGGGTCAAATGCCACCGAGCGGCGCGGCATTGCTGCCATAGCTCGCGCCGGCCGAGATCGGCGCTATCGATCGACGCTGGCCAATGCGCCTCGATGATTTGCGCGAGCTTGTCGGCCTTACGTTCGTCGAGCAGGAACCGCGGGTCGACAGCGGCCCGATCGGCGACCACGCGCAGCCGCAGGCAGGCAGGGCCGCCGCCGTTCTGCATCGACTCGCGAACATCGATATAGTGCACCGCCCGGATCGGGCCGTTGCCGGCGAGCAGCGTATCGAGATAGCGACTGACAGCGATATTCGACGCAGCCTCGCGGGGCAGGATTAACGCCATGCTGCGGCTTGGTACGGCAACACCCTGATCAGACCCGGTCCCCGGCAAAGTCACGAGCTGTGAGTTGAACAGATAAGAGGCGACGGCATCGGCAAGACTGACGGCGGCCGCAGGCACTTCGACGACGACGACCTCGGGCAGCCGGAGTTGAAGCGCGGCGTAGAAAGCATCCCGTCCCGCAAACACCTGCTCATGGGCGAACAGCACGTGGCTGTTGGCGACGGCAACGACATCGTTGTGAAATGCTCCGGCGGCGATGGCCTCGGGTGATTGCTGCACGAACAGCGCGTCGACGCCGTGCCGGCGGGCGACCGCTTCGGAAGCGCGCCGGGATTGCCGAGCCGGGAAGGTGCCGCCGTCCTCGCCGTAGACGAACACCTCGACGCCGGGGGCGTCATGCGCGGGGCACAGCCGCATGTGGTTCGCTGCACCTTCGTCGCCGAACGCGGCGGGAACTGCGGCATGGACGGCAAAGCTCGGGTGCGCGAAAGCGACGCGAAGCTGCGCCTCGGTCGCGGCGGCTTCGAGGCTGCGGTGCGGCATTCGCGACAGGTTGGCAGTCGTGAGGTGACATCGCCCGTCGGTGGTGTCGGGGGCGGGCGAGACCGTGGCGGCGTTGGCGGTCCACATGCTCGATGCGGACATCGCCGACGCGAACAGCCGCGGGTCAGCGCCGTATGCGGCCATGGCGACGGCGTCGGCGTCGTCGCCGCTGAAGCCGAGCGCGCGCAGCCAGCCGGTGGCCGGGCGCTCGGGCGGCAGCAGGAAGCCTTGCGGCAGGCCGAGATCGAGCAACGTCCGCATCTTCGCCAGCCACTGCAGGGCGGCGGCGCGCGGGTACGAAGTTGCGCCGGCATGCGCGGTGCTGGCGAGGTTACCGAAGCTGAGCGCGGCGTAATTGTGGCTCGGGCCGATGATGCCGTCGAAGTTGATTTCGGTCAGCATGATTGTGACCAAGCCGTGTTCGTCATTCCCGCGGACACGGGAATCCATGGCTTCAAATTTCGGAAGGTTGAGGTCATGGCTTCCCGCGTTCGCGGAAATGACGGAAGGAGTGAGACATTAATGCGGTCACCCGCGCAGTCCCGTTGCGATCCCGCCCTCAGCCGCATCAGCTTCAAGACTCGCCACCGGAAAAGCACAATAATCCGCGGCGTAGTATGCGCTCGGCCGGTGGTTGCCCGATGACCCGACGCCGCCGAAAGGCGCGTTCGAGGCGGCGCCGTTGGTCGGGCGGTTCCAGTTGACGACGCCGGCGCGGGTTTCGCTCCAGAAACGGTTGTAGAGTGCCACGTCGCCGCCGATCAACCCGGCGGAGAGCCCGAAGCGCGTCGCGTTCGCCTCGGCGAGCGCGGCATCGAAGTCGGGCACGCAAATCACCTGCAGCAGCGGCCCGAACAGCTCGATATCGGCGCGGTTCGCGACCGCGGTGACGTCGATCAGCCCCGGCATTAGGAATGGCCGGTCCATGTTGCGCCGGGCCAGCATGCGGAGCACCTCGCCGCCGCGCCCGATCAGCGTGGCAAAAGCCGCCTGCAGCGCTGCCGCGGCGCGATTGTCGATCACCGGACCCATAAACGGCTGCGGCTCGTCGAAAGGTGCGCCGACGATGATGCGGTCTATCAGGGCTCCGACGCGCGCCAGAAGCGGCGCGGCATCGCCGTCGCGGACGATCAGCCGCCGCGCGCCGGTGCAACGCTGCCCGGCCGAGAGATAGGCCGACTGCACGATCAGCGCTGCCGCCGCATCGAGGCGCCCGGGCGCTATATTCCATGCGATGAGCGGATTGTTGCCGCCCATTTCCAGCGCGAGGATGCGTTGCGGCGTCTCGGCAAACTGCCGCGCCAGCGCGGCGCCGGTGGTCGCCGAGCCGGTAAACAGCAGCCCGTCGATCCCGTCGTGCCCGGCGAGCGCGCGCCCGGTGTCGCCCGCGCCCTGGACGACGTTGAGCACGCCCGGTCGCAGCCCCGCCGCGGTCCAGCACGTCGCCATGAATTCGGCTACCGCGGGGGTCTGCTCGGAAGGCTTGAAGACGACGGTGTTCCCCGCCAGCAGCGCCGGAACGATATGGCCGTTGGGCAGATGCGCCGGGAAGTTATACGGCCCGAGCACCGCCAGCACGCCGTGCGGCTTGTGGCGCAGCACCTGCCGGACGCCGCCCACCTCGCTGGTCCGCGACCCGGCGCGCTCGGCCTGCGCCGTGACCGAGATGTCGACCTTGGCGGCGACGCTGGCGACCTCAGTGCGGGTTTCCCACAGCGGCTTACCGGTCTCACGCGCGATCAGCCGGGCGAAGTCCTCCGCACGCTCGCGGACGACGGCCTGAAAGCTGCGCGCGAAAGCGATACGGTCATCCAGCGGAGTTCGAGCCCACGCCGGGAAGGCTTCGCGCGCAGCCCCGACCGCGGCGTGGACCTCGCCCGCGGTCGCCGCAGCCGCCGCCCAGATCGTCTCGCCGGTACACGGATCGGTCGAGATCAGGTCAGTATCCGACATAGCGGACCTCGTCGCCGATCGCGATCTGCATCGCCTCGGCCTCGTTTCGCGACAACACCAGCCCGCCCTCGGTGGCGATTCCGGCATGACCTTTCCACGCGCGGAAATCGCTCAAGCGCCCGCTGGCGAGCAGCGCCCGCGGTAGCCCGACGCTTGTCGTAGCAAGCTCGGCGACCGACGCGGCGCGGCTGTCGGCGACGGTCCGCATCAGGTCGGTGCGCACCGTCATCGTCGGTCCGCCGTCGAAGATGTCGACATAGCCGTCGAAGGCGAAGCCCTCGACTTCGAGCATGCGCATCGCGTGGACGCCGTGCGGGTGCGGCTGGCCGATCACCGCGCGGGCGCTGTCGGCGAGCAGCGCGACGTAGATCGGGTGCTTGGGCATCAGGTCGGCGATAAACTGGTTGCCGTGGACGCTGTTGAACTGGTCGGCCTCGCGGAAGCCCAAGCCGAAGAAGCGCGCGCCGAGCCCGTCCCAGAACGGCGAGTCGCCGTCTTCGGTCATCACCCCGCGCAATTCGGCGAGCAACCGGTCGCTGAACCGGGCGCGGTGCGCGGCAATGAACAGATAGCGGCTGCGCGCCAGCAAGCGGCCGAGACCTTCGGCGCGCAGGTCGGGGTGGAGGAACAGCCCGCCGACCTCGCTCGAGCCGTCGTGATCGGTGACGAGGTTGAGCAGCTGCATCGAAAAAGTCTTGTCGAGCGCGCGCGAGTGCTGCGAAACATTGCTCAGCTTGTAGCTGTAGAACGGGAAGCCGACGCCGATCCGGCTGAACAGCACCGCGGTCCCGCCGATAAGCCCGGTGTCGGCCTGTTCGAGCACCAGCATGTACATCTCGTCGGCCGGACTGTCCGCGGCGCGGGCGAAGTCGGCGTCGGATTTCGCCAGCCGTGCGGCGAGCGCGTCGTGGTTCTGGGGCAGATTGGTCAGCCCGCCGCCGCCCATCATCGCAAATTCGTAAAGCGCATCGACATCGCTGCCGCGCGCCGGGCGGACGTGCCAGCTCACCGGGCCGGTTCCGGCACAGCGCGCGTCCAGCCAGTCTGCGCGACACGCATGAGCAGCAGCGCCGCGAGCTGCGCCCGCTCGACGAGGCTGTCGGTGAGCAGATACTCGTCCGCCGAGTGGATCGCGCCGCCGCGAGGCCCGAGCGTGTCGACGACCGCCAGCCCGGTCGCGGCGAGATTGTTGCCGTCGCAGACGCCGCCGGTATCGCGCCAGCCGAGGTCGAGCCCGAGCGCCGTACCGCAGTCGCGGACCAGCTCGAACAGCCGGAGCTGGTTTATGTCGAGCGGCTTCGGCGGGCGCGCGAAGCTGCCGTCGAGGGTGATCTGCAGGTCGTGTTCCGCAGCGACCGCAGCGACCAGTGCCGCTATGCGGGCCTCTGCCCATGCCTGATCGTCGAGCGTCGAAGGACGGACGTTGAAGCGCAGCACGGCCTGGTCCGGCACGATGTTATTGGGACCGCCGCCATCGATCTTGGCGGGATTGCACGACACGCTCTGCCGCTCGACCGGCAGTCGCGCCAACCGCACCGCGAGGTCACTCGCGGCGACGATCGCATTGCGCCCCTGCTCCGGCTCGCGCCCGGCGTGCGCTGCCCGGCCGCGGACGACCGCCACGAAGTTGCCGCTACCTTTTCGAGCGCCCGCCAGCATGCCGTCGGGGAGCGCCGGTTCGAAGGTCAGCCCGAGATGACAGCGCTTGGCAGCGTCGGCGAGCAGGGCGGCCGACCCCAGCGAGGAGACCTCCTCGTCGCTGTTGATGACGATCTCGTAGCCGATGCGGCTGGCGAACGGCGACACCTCAAGGGCGTTCAGCGCCGCCACCATGACCGCGAGGCCACCCTTCATGTCGGCGGTGCCGGGTCCGTTTAGCGTTGTCGCGTCGAGCCAGCGGCACTGCTGGAACGAGTGATCGGCGGCGAACACGGTGTCCATGTGCCCGGTCAGCAATACCTGCACCGGCGCATGCGGGCGCTGGACCATGTGCAAGTTGTGGCCGTGCGCCAAGGGCTGCGCGTTGCCGCCGGAGTCGATAGCAGTGACCGCCGCTGGCTCGCGCAGCGTGGTTACGCCGCCGAGCGAGGCGAAGGCTGCGGTCAGCAACTCCGCCATATGGGCGAGCCCGACGAGATTGCGGCTCCCCGAGTTGACGGCGGCCCATTCCTCGACTTGCGCCAGCATTGGCTGCCGGCTGATTATCTCCAGTGCATTTGTTTCGGCGAGCGTCATCGGCATCGTCGCTCTCTAGCCGAGCGCCGGCTGCTCCGCCACCCGTGCTGCCATTGCCCCTACGTTAGCGCAAGTCCGGCGGTACTGCCTCGTTTGCTAAAAGTGCCACGGCATCCGCCAGCGACAACACGCGCTGGTCGCCGCCGTCCCCGAGCGGACGCAGCGCAACGGTGCGCTCCTCGGCCTCACGGCGACCGAGTACCAACATGTACGGTACCTTGGTCAAGCTATGCTCGCGCACCTTGTAGTTGATCTTCTCGTTGCGCAGGTCGGTTTCGGCGCGGATGCCTGCGGCTTTCAGCGCTGCCAGCACCTCTGCCGCATAATCATCGGCATCCGACACGATGGTCGCGACGACGGCCTGCCACGGGGCGAGCCACAGCGGGAATTTGCCCGCATAATGCTCGATCAGGATGCCGATAAAGCGTTCGAAGGTGCCGAGGATGGCGCGGTGGAGCATCACCGGGCGATGCCGCTCGCCGTCCTCGCCGACATAGCTCGCATCGAGCCGGTCGGGTAGGACGTAGTCCAGCTGGATCGTCCCGCACTGCCACGTCCGGCCAATGGCATCGGTCAGGTGGAACTCCAGCTTGGGCGAATAGAACGCGCCCTCGCCGGGCAGTTCCTCCCAGTTGTACTCGGCTCCCATCCGCCCCGCAGCCCGCACCGCCTCGCGCAGGTCACCCTCGGCACGGTCCCACATTTCGTCGCTGCCGAAGCGCTTGTCGGGGCGCAGCGCCAGCTTGATCGAATAGCTCGGAAAGCCGAGATCCTTATAGATGACGTCGAGCAGATCACAGAAGCGCCGGACTTCGTCGACGATCTGGTCCTCGCGGCAGAAGATATGCGCGTCGTCCTGCGTGAACTGGCGGACCCGCATGATGCCGTGCAGCGCGCCGTGCGGCTCGTTCCTATGGCAGCAGCCGAACTCCGCCAGCCGCAGGGGCAGGTCGCGGTAGCTGGTGATGCCCTGCTTGAAGACCTGGACATGCGCCGGGCAATTCATGGGCTTGAGCGCCATCAGCTCGCCCTTGCCGCTCAGAATCGGCGTGTCGAGGTCGGTCCCGGGGACCTCGTCGGGGACCACGAACATATTCTCGCGGTATTTGCCCCAGTGACCGCTCGCCTCCCACAGTCGCGCTTCCATCAGCTGTGGCGTCTTGATCTCCTGATAACCGCCCGCATCGAGGCGGCGGCGCAGATACGCTTCGAGCGCCCGCCACAGCACGAAGCCGTTCGGATGCCAGAACACCGAGCCCTGCGCTTCTTCCTGAAGATGGAACAGGACCATCTCACGGCCGAGCTTGCGGTGGTCGCGCTTGGCGGCTTCCTCGACGCGCATCAGATGCTCGTCGAGCTGCTTCCTGTTGAGCCAGCCGGTGCCGTAGATCCGGCTCAGCATCGCATTGTTCTGGTCGCCGCGCCAATAGGCTCCCGAGACGCGGGTCAGCTTGAACGCCTGCGGATCAAGCTTGCCAGTCGACGCCAGATGCGGCCCACGGCACAGGTCGAGCCAGCCTCCCGCGCGGTATACGGTCAGCGGCTCGCCGTCGGGCAGGGCCGCCGCCCACTCGGCCTTGAAGCTTTCACCAGCATTTCGGAAATGCGCCACCAATCGGTCGCGCGGCCACTCCTCCCGAACGAGCGGCTCGTTGCGCGCGATGATACGGCGCATCTCGGCCTCGATCGCAGGGAGATCCTCTTCGGTAAACGGGCGCTCGGCGGGCGCGAAGTCATAATAGAAGCCGTCGTCGGTCGCTGGGCCGAACGTCACCTGCGTGCCGGGAAACAGGTGCTGCACCGCTTCGGCGAGCACGTGCGCGTAATCGTGGCGCGCCAGTTCAAGCGCCTCGGCGGTGTCCTTTCCGGTCACCAGAGCCAGCGCCGCATCGCGCTCGATCGGGCGCAGCAGGTCGACGACGACGCCGTCGAGCCGCGCCGCGAGTGCCGCCTTCGCTAGCCCGGGCCCGATGCTCGCCGCGACGTCGGCCCCGGTAGTGCCGCGCGCGACATCGCGAACGGAACCATCGGGCAGCGTCAGGCGGATCATCTCGGACATGCCGCTGGCCTATAGTGGAAGCACCGCAGCGTGGGAAGCAGTCGCGGCTGACCGACAACTTTCGATTGGGAGTGCGCGTCATCGACGGTAAATGATCGCCATGGAAGCCTCGCTCGACCACCTGACTCACGCCGGCAGCCTTTTGGCGTATCGGCACCGTGCCGGGGCGGGACCGTCGGTCGTGTTCCTGCCCGGCTATATGTCCGAAATGAACGGCGGCAAGGCGTCGGCGCTCGATGCCTGGGCGGCAGTACGCGGTCAGGCGTATTTGCGGCTCGACTATTCGGGCTGTGGCGCGAGCGGGGGAGATTTCGCCGACGGCAGCATCTCGCGCTGGACTGCCGACGTCGCGGCGGTGCTCGACCATCTCGGGATCGTGCATCCGGTGCTCGTCGGCAGCTCGATGGGCGGATGGATCGCGCTGCGGCTGGCGCTCGCGCGCCCGGTCGCCGCGCTGGTCGGTATCGCCGCGGCACCCGACTTCCCCGATTGGGGGTTGCCGCTGACCGACGCCGACCACTCGCTGCTGAACAGCCGCGGGTACGTCGAGCGTCCGAGTGCTTATGGCAGCCCGGCGTACCGCTACACGCGAAAATTCCTCGACGACGCGGCCGTCAATCGTATGCTGACCGGACGTATCGCGATCGACGCCCCGATACGTTTGCTGCACGGCCAAGCCGATCCCGACGTGCCGTGGCAGCTAAGCCTCGACGTCGCCGAACGCCTCCGTTCAGCCGATGTGCAGGTCATCCTGGTCAAGGACGGCGACCACCGTCTGTCGCGGCCGCAGGATCTGATGCTGCTGACCGCAGCGCTCGATGCGTTGCTGGAGATCGTTCGATGAAGGGTTCGACCGCGTTGAAGCTCGCGATGGCGTCTGTATCGTTGGCGACCTCGACCGCTCCTGTGGGCGCAGCCCCCGTTCGCGATGCCGATCAGGCCGAGCGCTACCGGTCCTGTCTCGCGCTGGTCGATGCTCGTCCGGATCAGGCGATCGAGCGCGCGACGCAGTGGCGCGGCGAGGCCGGCGGGGGTGTTCCGGCGCGGCACTGTCTCGCGCTCGCTTACGCCAAGCAGGGTAATTACGCGCGGGCAGCGACGGCGCTGGCGGAAACTGCTGGTGCGGCCGAGGCCGAGGCCGATCCCAATGTCGCCGAATTGTGGGGTCAGGCAGGCAACGCCGCGCTGCTCGCCGGGCAGCCGCAGCTGGCACTGGGCTACTTCGGGTCCGGCATTGCCGCCTCGGGCATGAGGCCCGCCCACGCGGTGCCGCTTCTCATCGACCGGGCGCGCGCCGCGGTCGAGCTACACCACGACCCCGAAGCCCGCACGGATCTCGAGCGCGCGACCCGACTTGATCCAGTGTCGGCGCAAGCCTGGCTGCTGCGCGCGACGCTAGCCCGGCGCGACCACGACCTGCCGTCGGCCGAGCGCTTCATTTTGCAAGCGGGGACGATCGCTCCAGGCGATGCCGACATCGGCCTTGAAGCCGGTAATATCGCCGCGGCGCAAGGCAAGCTAGACCTTGCGCGGGCCGCGTGGACTGCGGTCACCAAAGGTGCGCCGGGGTCGGCGGCGGCGGAGGCGGCAGCAGGCTCGCTGGCGGCCAATCCGGGCTAGCGCACCCAAGCGCGCCAAACCTGCCGCACTGGACCGCGCCGCCCCGACTCCTTAAGTCCGCGCCATGCTTACCGTCGATGCCGCCCTTACCCGCCTTACCCACGCGCTCGCCGCTGCCAAGGCGGCGGGAGCAGACGCCGCCGATGCCGTGTATGTCGGCGACGCCTCGACGCAGGTCAGCGTGCGACTAGGGGCACTCGAGGACATCGGCCGCTCGGAGGGTGAGGACATCGGGCTGCGCGTTTTCGTCGGCGACCGCTCGGCGAGCGTCTCGACCTCGGACCTGTCGATGGCGGCGCTCGCCGCGGTCATCGAGCGCGCCGTGGCGATGGCGCGCGAGGCTCCCGAGGATGCCTATGCCGGACTAGCGCCCGCTGACCGGCTGCTCCGCGATATGCCTCGCGACCTCGATCTCGACGACGGCGGCGACCCGAGCGCGGAGACGCTGAAGGCGTTGGCACTGCAGGCCGAAGACGCCGCGCGCGGCGTCGAGGCCGTCACCAACTCCGAAGGCGGCAGCGCGAGCGGCGGCCGCGCGGTGATGGCGCTCGCGACCTCGGGCGGCTTCGCGGGCGGCTACCGCGGCACCAGCTACGGCGTCTCGGCGAGCGTGCTGGCGGGCAGCGGCGGCGACATGCAGCGCGACTATGCCTATCACAGCGTCCGCTATTTCGCCGATCTCGAAGCGGCCGAGACCATCGGCACGCGCGCGGGAACGCGCGCCGTCGCCCGGCTAAATCCGATCAAGCTCCCCAGTGGCCCGTTGCCGGTGGTCTTCGACACGCGCGTTTCGGCGAGCCTGATCGGGCACCTGATCGGCGGCATCACGGGCGCGTCGATCGCGCGCGGCACAAGTTTCCTGATCGATGCGCTGGACACCGCGGTGTTCGGCACCGATATCGACATCCTCGACGAGCCGCACCGCATCCGCGGTTTGCGCTCGCGGCCGTTCGACGGCGAGGGGCTGCCGACCGCGCCGCGCAAGCTCATCGATGCCGGCGTGCTGACCGGCTGGCTGATGGATTCGGCGAGCGCGCGGCAGCTCGGGCTACAACCGACCGGCCATGCCAGCCGCGGGCTTGCCGGGCCGCCCGGAGCCGGACTGACCAACGTCCACATGGCCCCGGGCAGCGTCAGCCGCGCCGCCTTGCTCAAGGATATCAAGCGCGGGTTCCTGGTGACCGAGCTGATCGGCATGGGCGTCAATGGCCTTACCGGCGACTATAGCCGCGGCGCGAGTGGCTTCCTGATTGAGGACGGCGAGCTCGGGCCCGCGGTCGCCGAGGTGACCATCGCGGGCAATCTGCGCGATATGTTCAGGGCGCTTACTGCCGCCGATGATCTGACTTTCCGGCAAGCCACGAACGCGCCAACGCTGCGGATCGACGGTATGACGCTTGCAGGTGCCTGACGCGGGGATGCCTGACGCGCCGGTGCCTGACGCGGCTGCATCCGGCCTGTCGACAGCCCTGAACGACGACTTTGCATTGCTCGTCGTGGTCACCCGTGCTGCCGGTGACCTTGCGATGGATGACTTCAAACGCGGCGGCGGCGAGCGCTGGGAGAAGGCACCGGGGCATCCGGTCTGCGCTGCCGATTTCGCCGTCGACGAGTACCTCAAGACGGCGCTACTCGGACCGCGACCCGGCTATGGTTGGCTGTCGGAGGAGACGGCCGATGCGCCCGGCCGACTGTCGTGTGCACGCGTCTGGGTGGTCGACCCGATCGACGGCACGCGCGATTTTCTGCGCGGCCGCACTGGCTGGGCAGTATCGGTCGCACTGGTCGAGGCGGGTCGCGTCGTCGCGGGAGCGCTCGCGGCTCCCGCGCGCGACCAGCTGTTCACCACGCTTGCGGGGCATGGCAGTTATTGCAACGGCGTGCGTCTCGCCGTCAGCGGACGCCAGCAGCTCGCCGGACTGGCGCTGCCCGCCGATGCCGCGTCGCTGGCCGCGAATTTCTGGCCCGAACGCTGGGATGCCGTCGCGGTCGAAAAGCCGAACAGCCTGGCGCTGCGCATCGCCAAGGTCGCGGCGGGCGAGGCCGACGCCTTCATCGAGGGCCGGACGATTTCGGAATGGGACGTCGCCGCCGCGGCGCTGATCCTAACCGAGGCGGGGGGCGTCGTTACCGACCGCGACGACGCGGCGCTGTCGTTCAACCGCCCGGTGCCCGAAGTGCGCGGGCTGGTCGCCGCGACCCCGGCACTGCACGACGCCGTGCGCGGCCGGCTGAACGCGGGAGTTGCGGCGCTGGAGCAACGGCGACGGGGGCGATGACTTACTGCTGCTCCCTCCCCTCTGCGGGGAGAGCCGGGGTGGGGGCTGGGGCCCAACATCGACAGGTCGGCCCTAACCCTTACCCCCAACCCCTCCCGCAAAAGGGGGAGGGGCGCTAGGAAAGCCTCAATCGTCCTCGTCGTCCAAGCCCACCAAATCGAGCGCCCTCGCCTTGATCTGGCGCGTCATGCACCAGTGCACCAGCGCATCCTCGCGGCCGTGCGTCACCCAGACTTCGGACGGCCCGAGTTCGAGGCAGGTGTCGGTCAGCTCCTGCCAGTCGGCGTGGTCGGAGATGATCAGCGGCAGCTCGACGCCTTTCTGCACGGCGCGCTGGCGGACGCGCATCCAGCCCGACGCCATCGCGGTGATCGGCTCGGGCAGCCGGCGCGACCAGCGGTCGTTGAGCGCCGACGGCGGCGCGATGACGATGCTGCCCTTGAGTTCAGCGGGTTTCAACCCCGCTGCCGGGCGCAGCTCGCCGAGATCGACGCCCCACGCTTTATACAGGTCGCAGAGCTTCTGCATCGCACCATGGATGTAGATCGGGGCCATGTGGTCCAGCGCGCGCAGTTCGGCGATGACGCGCTGCGCCTTGCCGAGCGCGTACGCGCCGATGAGCACGCAGCGCTCGGGGTCGGCATGCAGCGCCGCCAGCGCCTTCGCCAGCTCGTCGCCGACCGGCGGATGGGTGAATACCGGCAGGCCGAAGGTCGCCTCGGTGACAAAGATATCGCACGGTACCGGCTCGAACGCCGCGCAGGTCGGATCGGTGCGGCGCTTGTAATCGCCCGACACGACGATGCGCTCGCCCTTGTGTTCGAGCACGATCTGCGCCGAGCCGAGCACGTGTCCGGCAGGGACGAAGGTCACGTCGACGTCGCCGACGCGCAAGCTGCCGCCGTAAGCCGCCGTTTGCGCGCCCGCCTGCTCGCCGTAGCGCACGTCCATGATCGCCAGCGTCGCCGCGGTCGCCAGCACCTTGCCGTGCCCGGCGCGGGCGTGGTCGGCATGGCCGTGGGTGATCAGTGCGGCAGGCTTGGGCCGCGACGGATCTATCCAGAAGTCGCCCGGCGCGACGTAGATGCCCTCCGGGTGGGGCTGCAGCCAGGAACCGAGTGCCATCGGTGGAGATATAAGGACAAGCTGAGGTGCTCGCTAGATGCCGGTCAGGCGCTATACGGGACGGGTGCTGCCGCTCCCCGCCCCCATTCTTGACTGGTTCGGAAGACGCGGCTGGGACGTGCGGCGGCATCAGCTGGAGATGCTGGCAGCGGCGCAGGCGGGCGAGCATGTGCTGCTCGTCGCGCCGACGGGGGCGGGCAAGACGCTGGCAGGCTTCCTGCCGACGCTGGCGGAACTGATCGAAGCTGCGGTGGACCCGGCAGCGGAAGCGTCGACGGCACCGCTGCACACGCTGTACGTCTCGCCGCTGAAAGCGCTGGCGGTCGACGTGGCGCGCAACCTGATCGATCCGATTGCCGAGATGGGGGTCGACATCCGCGTCGAGACGCGGACCGGCGATACGCCGTCGGATCGCAAGAAGCGCCAGCGCGACAACCCGCCGCAAATCCTGCTGACGACGCCCGAGTCGCTGTCGCTGCTGATCAGCTACCCCGATTCGGCGCGGATGCTCGGCGGGCTGCGTACCGTCATCGTCGACGAGATTCACGCCTTCGCGACCACCAAGCGCGGCGATCTGCTGGCGCTGGCGCTGGCCCGGCTGCAGGTTATCGCGCCGGGGCTGCGGCGGGTCGGGCTGTCGGCGACGATCGCCGATCCGGAAGCGTATCAGGGCTGGCTCGCTCCCGACGCCGATGCCGCCAGCGTCAAGCTCGTCGTCGGCGATCCCGGCGTCGAGCCGGTCGTCGACATCCTTGTTCCTGACGGGCGAATTCCGTGGGCGGGGCACAATGGGCGCTATGCGGCGCAGCGCGTCTACGAACTGATCTCGGCGCACAAGCTGACCATCGTCTTCGTCAACACACGCGCCGTCGCCGAGCTGGTGTTCCGCGACCTGTGGACGGTGAACGACGATGCGCTGCCGATCGGCATCCACCACGGCAGCCTCGCTCCCGAGGCGCGGCGCAAGGTCGAGAATGCCATGGCGAGCGGCCGCCTGCGGGCGATCGTCGCGACGTCGAGCCTCGATCTCGGCATCGATTGGGGCAATGTCGACCTCGTCGTCCAGATGGGCGCGCCGAAGGGGGCGTCGCGGCTGCTGCAGCGCATCGGCCGCGCCAACCACCGGATGGACGAGCCGAGCCAGGCGGTGATCGTGCCCGGCAACCGCTTCGAATATCTCGAGTCGCTGGCGGCGCACGACGCGGTGTTCGCGCATGAGCTCGACGTTGATGTCTTCCGCATGGGCAGCCTCGACGTGCTGGCGCAGCATATCATGGCGGTTGCCTGCGCCGCGCCGTTCGCCGCCAACGATCTGTATGCCGAGGTGCGCAGCGCTGCCGCCTATGCCGGGCTGCCGCGCGCCGATTTCGACGCGACGCTGCACTTTGTTGGCACCGGCGGCTATGCGCTCAAGGCCTATGACCGGTACCAGCGCATCACGCTCGGGGCGGACGGGCTGTACCGCGTCACGCATCCGCGGCTGGCGCTGCAGCACCGCTTGAATGCCGGGACGATCGTCGAGGCGGGTGCGCTCAACGTCAAGCTCGGGCGGCGCGGTCGGTCGCTCGGCAAGGTCGAGGAATGGTTCGCCAGCCAGC